>CAMOXB010000072.1 GCA_946628805.1 uncultured Pseudomonadota bacterium | reverse complement strand
TTATTTATTGTTTTTATTAAGGCTGTTTATTTTATTAAAAACGTTTTTTAACTTTTTATTAACATTTTTTCAACAAAAAAATCCATGATTTCTGGTTAATTTTACAAAAATGTTGATAATTTTATAAAATAATTAACATGTTGAAAAAAATCGAATTTTTAATATTTTCAACAAAATTAAATATTTTTACTTTTATGCTTGTTGAAAAATGTTGAAATTGTTATAATCAATTCATCAGGAGAGAGATTTTGAGGCAAAAAGTTCTGAAAGCTTTGGCAAACCCACCGCGCATATTTTATGTGCCTTATACGCTGGCGTTGTTAAATTTCCTGGTTTGGTTTATATTATTTGTTGTTTTAATGACATTTTTTATGTTAATTCCACCGCGTGTTATTCCAATATGGTTACCATTATCTTTTTTGGGTATATTGGCACTTTCGCATACGATACTGGGGGTATATTCAAAACAAGATCCGCAATTATCACAAATAATTTTATCTAAAATACAAATATTTAAAAATAGAATCCCAAGAAGGCTGGTTGTATAGATATGGAAAAATTATTCAGTTATTTTGCCGGAAATTCAGATTCAATGACAATGACATTGGTTATTATTACAATGGCTGTTATTTTGGTATTCTTGGTTTTATTGGCTTATATTCCAACAATAACAGGCAAAGTTTTTCCAAAATTTGGATATTTAAAATATTCAGATTATTTGCCTTTTAGTCGTGTTTATAATGATGACAGTTTATCTACAAATGATGGGTCTTTGGTTCGTGTTTATAAAATTAACGGTTTACAAACCAGTATGATGAGCGGTGATATGCGTGAAAAAATGCTGGATTTACGGGCACAATTATTTAATCAAATCAGTGATCCAGATGTATATTTACGATTTTTTACAATTCGTGATTTTATAGATCAGAAAACAGATTATGAATTTGATCAACCAACATTACAGAAAATATATGATAAATGGAATAACCAAGGATTAAAGATTTATTCAAATAATTATTATGTTGTTATATCTGTTCATGGTCAAAATAATCGTGAAAAATTAAATCAATGTTGTAATTATATTGAATCAATATTATCGGCATATAAACCGGTATTATTAAAGAATAATAATACAGAAAATATGGCAACATTTTTTGGTCGAATTTTATCACCTGTATCAAAACCAGTTATTAAAAAATGCGATGAAAATATAAAAACTCTGGTATGTGTTGATGATGTCGAATTTAAAAGAAATGGAATTATCACATATGAAAGCGGTGATAAAACATATTATGCGGCGGCACTTTCATTTAAGATTTCGCCAGATTATATGGACGAAGAATTCTTTGACAGTATCGCAACAATTCAATGTGAAATGATATGTATGAATGCAATTCATATTTTAAAATCCAGTGATATTGATGCATTAATGCGGCAACATCGTTCAACAATGACTGATGAAACCGAAGAATCAACACTGGAACAAATCAGTGAAGCACAAAATGAAATGGATGAAAATAAAACCGGAAATCAAACATTGGTTGATTATTATCCTTTATTTATTTTATTCGGTAAAAGTATTGACGAATTAAATGAATATATCGCGGAATTCAAGAAAATATCGGCATCATTTGGTATATCGCCTGTTGTTGAAAACTTTGCGTCCAAGGTTTCATTTTTCGCACAATTACCGGGATTTGATGTATTTCCACGAACATTTAAAATGTTATCAAAAACCGCGGCAACATCAATACCGCTTTCATCAATGCCACGCGGTGTAAAAGACAGTGATTGGGGTCCGGGTCCATTGGTTGTATTTCCAACTGCCCAGGGAACACCATATCAATTTCAATTCCATGTATCTGATAAACCGGCGGCGGTGGGGCATACACTTACAATTGGTCCAACCGGTGGTGGTAAAACAACATTATTTTCGTTCCTTATTGCGCAATCATTGCGTCATCCAAAATTAAAAGCATTTTTCTTTGATAGAAACAAGGGTGCCGAAATATTCACATTGGCGGTCGGTGGAAAATATATAACAATGAATGGTAAAGAAAAAGATGCCACCAAGGATGCATTTTTAACACACCTGAATCCATTAAAAATGCCGGATAGTGCATCAAATCGCGCATTTTTACGTCGTTGGTTTTCAATGATAACGGGTATTAATGATGCGGTTTCAATGGATGAAATTGCACGTGCAGTATCGGTGAATTTTGATTATTTACAAGATAAAGACAGATTATTAAAAAATCTTTATGAAAGTTGTTTTTCATCAAACGGACAAATGCGGGCTGAATTAAAGAAATGGATTGATCCATTGCAATACGGCGACATATTTAATGAAGAAAGTGATACATTGGATTTGAACGCGCGTTTGACTACATTTGATTTTACCGAAATTTTACAAGATGAAACACTGGCGCCGGCGGTTATATCATATATATTACATCGTATTAATAATATTACAGTGTCTGGTGGAAATCCGTCATTAATTATGATTGATGAAACTGCGCCAATGTTGGAAAATAAAATGTTCCGCGATAACTTTATTGCAGGATTACAAGAAGGTCGTAAAAATCGTCAGGCATATATGGTTGCGTTCCAGCGTGCAAATGTTCTGGATAAACTTGGGATAGGGGACGTTGTCCGTGGCCAGGCGCAAACTGTATTATTCTTCCGTAATCCGGCGGCAGATGCAACAGATTATGAAAAATGGAATTTGAATCCGCTGGAAATGGCATTTATTCGTGGCCAGGCATATCCAAATCTGAAACGTGCGGTATTATTATCACGTCCGGTTAATGGCGAATCGGTGATATTAAATACTGAATTAGGCGGTCTGGGTAATATGTTGAAATTATTTGAATCTGGCCGTTCGTCAGTATTACTGGCCGAAGAATTATATAAAACATATGGAAATAATTTTGTTGCAGAATATTTAAAAAAGCAAACAATGTAGTATATGTTTAAAAAAATTGCTTTTTTATTATTAATATTAATTCCAAATTTTGTATTTGCGGATGACTGTCTGGATTATAAATTAAATCCGACGGTTAATATAAAATCGCCGACATGGACAAAAAGTGTTGTTCAACCTTTACAGCCAATGGATGTATTACATGGTAATGTAATTGCGACATTGGTTGATGAATATGAAATAACAACAGACCTTACATCAATCGAAGATGGTTTTTGTGTCGCGTTAAAAAATATAGATGTGACAATTGGATATTCGGATTTTCTGGTTCAAATTGATATATCACATAAACCAAATACATGTTCTTATAATGCAATTTTGCAACACGAAGACGAACATATTCGTGCATATTTATCGGTTATCGAAGATAATCAATATTTGATTGAACAATCTGTAAAATCTGCGGCTGAATCAATTGTGCCAGTATTTGTTCATAATGAAAAAGATATTGAATCTGCCATTGATAAATTAAACA
>CAMOXB010000071.1 GCA_946628805.1 uncultured Pseudomonadota bacterium | reverse complement strand
ATGCCGCCGATAATATCGATGTTAATGCATTGAATTATATATTCCGTTATTTTCCACATACTGAATTCATATTTCAATATAACGACGATACAAAAGACGCAATTGAAAAAGTTCATAAATCTGGTGCAAAATTTTCGGTGTTAATTGACGGATCTCGCGGGAATGGTATTTCGCCAGACCAATGGCCAAAACCGATATACGCTGAACACCCAATCGGATACGGTGGTGGAATGTCGCCATACAATGTTATTGGAAATTTGTATGAAATTGAAAAGGTTGCATATGGGCGTGAAATCTGGATTGATGCCGAAGGCAAACTTAAATCACAAAACCTTTTTGATGAAAAAGCGTTATTTGATGCCGACCTGGCCAAGGCATACATTGACCGCGCCAACAAATGGATAAAAATGCGTTAAAAAAACAACCGCCGTTTGGCGGTTATTTTAATTGTTGACTTGGCATTTCTAAATGCCATTCAAGATTTTGTCCTGTATCTGGATTATAAATTATGTCGTTAGAAAAACTTGTTTTAACTGGCTGATATACCACAACACCATCAGGGGCTTTTATATGTCGCTCATTTGTTTTATTGTTTGAAATTATCTTGTTTTGAAAATTTGACACATACGTAACATCTGCCTTTTTTTCTTGCTCACATAATTTCCCATCATCAGATGGTTCAAAACCGGTATCACATGTTAATATTTTACAATTGCCATCTTCATCTTTTTCAACACTTGTGATTTTGTCAGCATTTGCGTTTTCGGCAGTTAACGCAGTTTTGCATTCAGCCAATAATTTAGCATTATCTAAATCTTCTTGGGCGGTTTTGATTTTTTCGGTGTTTTTTGCGATTGTTTTTGTGTTTGAATTTATCATTTTTGCTTCGGCAATATTACCGGCAACACCAACCGCGGTTAACCCCAGTGTTGAAACACCGGCAATTTTAAGTCCCTTGCTTGCGCCCATACATTTTTCCAATTGTTCCATTTTTTGCTGTTTTTCACGAACCAGTTGTGTAAAACGTGCCGATGCGCCAAATGCGATTCCTGGCAATATCGATATCAACAAAATTGGGAAAAAGTATTTTTTCATTTTTCTGCTTCCAATTTTTCTTTTCTAAGACGTTTTATATCTTCGTTTTGTTGTTTGATTGTATCTTTTTGTTTAACGATTTCTGCACCTTGAACACCGGCAGCAATCCCAGTTGACACAACCCCCGCAGAACCAATTACAGTTGCCGCAATCCAGCCTTTCTTTGCTTTTTCGCATTTTGCAATTTCTTCGTCCAAAATACGAATATCGTTTTCCAGCGTTGCGATTGCACTGGCTTCATCATCTTGCATTCCCATTTCTGCGGCATATTTGTCCGCAGTATGATTTTTAACCTTTACCGCCGCATTTGCGTTAAAGATACCAACAACCATAAAAATTGATGCAAAAAATATATATTTCAACTTAAATCCCTTGGCTTTCTGTGAAATTATACCACAAAAACAGTGAAAATAAAAATGAAAAAACCGGGATAAACCCGGTTTGAATTTCTGGTGGGTGTTAAGGGACTCAAACCCCTGACCCTCTCGGTGTAAACGAGATGCTCTAATCAACTGAGCTAAACACCCAAAGCGATAGATATATTACATTATTTTTTTCATTTGTCCAGTATTTTTTATTTATTCCATCGAACCAGTGATTGCGCCCATTGTTTTTTCAATTAAATCGTCGGCTTTTGATTTTGCATCAACATATGCGTCCATAACATATTGCGATAACATTTGTGCATCTGATTCCATTGCAGACGGATTAATCACAACAGACAACACATCATATTTCCCGGTCATCGTGATAATAACATTACCGTTTCCGCCAATACCGCGAACCTGTTGTTGCGACAGCGAATCCTGGGCAGCCGTTATTTTTGATTGTAAATCTTGGGCTTGTGCCATTAATTGTTCCATATCCATGATTTAATTCCTTGATTAAAAACACCCCGGGGATTAACCCGGGGTTAATTAATTATTTTTTGATTTCTTTACCGGTTTTTTGATCAATACCAACCATTGTAAAGCGTGTTTTACCACGTTTATCAATGCCTGCGTATTTTACAAATACGGTATCACCAACGTTTAATTTAGCGTCTTCGATTGTTTTCAATCTTTCGCCTGTGATTTCAGAAATATGAACCATTGCTTCAAAATTCTT
This sequence comes from uncultured Pseudomonadota bacterium, assembly GCA_946628805.1. GTDB lineage: Bacteria > Pseudomonadota > Alphaproteobacteria > Rs-D84 > Rs-D84 > Enterousia. The sequence goes on along the minus strand of CAMOXB010000071.1, from coordinate 1,043 downwards.
CATAATCTTGGCAAAAAGACCAAATTCTTTCAGACCTGTGACAGTTCCTTGATAAATCATACCAACTTCTGGTTCTGCAACAATTTCTTTGATACGTGCAATTGCTGCCTGGGCATCTTCTGGGGTTGATGCCATGATTTTAACACTGCCGTCGTCTTCCAGTTCGATTTGTGTATTTGTTTCACGTGTCAAGGCTTGGATAACCGAACCACCTTTGCCGATAACTTCGCGAACTTTTTCAGGTTCAATTTTCATTGTATATGCCTGGGGTGCGAATTCAGACAATTCTTTGCGTGGTGCTTTGATTGCCTTTTGAATCTTGCCCAAGATGTGCATACGGCCGTCTTTTGCCTGGGCCAATGCATGTTCCATAATTTCGAAAGTAATCGATGTGATTTTAATATCCATCTGCAATGCGGTAATACCTTGGTCTGTACCTGTCACCTTGAAGTCCATATCGCCCAAGTGATCTTCGTCGCCCAAGATATCGGTCAAGATTGCATAATCATCACCTTCTTTAATCAATCCCATTGCGATACCTGCAACCGGACGTTTCATTGGAACACCACCGTCCATCATTGCCAATGTTGCACCACATGTTGTCGCCATTGATGATGAACCGTTAGATTCCAAAATATCCGAACAGATACGAATTACATAGTCAAATTCTTCGCGTGTTGGAACCATTGGATGAACTGCGCGCCATGCCAAATTACCATGTCCTAATTCACGACGACCTGGGGATTTTAATCCTTTGGCTTCGCCAACTGAATATCCTGGGAAATTATAATTCAAGATAAAGTCGCGTTCGCTGTCGCCGTCCAAAGATTCGATTGGCAACGCATCACGATCGCCACCCAATGTCAAAGATACCAATGCCTGGGTTTCACCACGTGTAAACAATGCCGATCCATGTGCACGTGGCAATACGCCCAATTCAATTTCGATTGGACGAACAGTCTTTGTATCACGACCATCGATACGTGGTTTGCCTGCCAAAATATTTCCGCGCATAATACGTGCAGTAATATTTTCAACAATTT
>CAMOXB010000070.1 GCA_946628805.1 uncultured Pseudomonadota bacterium | reverse complement strand
AACAACAACTGCACGCAACGCGGTAAAAACGACTGTGACTTCACGCAATGCAAAAAATATTTCTGTATTAACGCCACGTTCAACAAAACAAAATCTTGCAACACGAACACCTGTATCGCGCGCTGCGACGATTCAAACAAAAAACATTACGCCACGCGCCGCAACGACAACTCAGTCGGTCAACGAAACCCGCACAGGCGCAGAATACGAGCAATGCAAAAATGCATTTTTTACCTGTATGGATCAATTTTGCCAGTTGAAAAACGACAATTTCAGACGCTGTTCATGCAATGATCGCGTATTTGATTTCCAAGATATTTCTGAAACATATCAAAAAGCCAGTGAACGTTTAACCGAATTTTCCGAAGATTTAGATGTTGTTGGTATGACCCGCGAACAGGCAACCGCGATGAAAACCGCATCCGAAGGCGAAGACGCCTTAATCGAAGACAAATCCGCATCAAAACAATTATTACAAGCCATTATGAATTCAATCAAGGGCGAAGATGCATCTGTTGGTGGAAAATACAAAGATTTAAACAGTGTTAATATGTCGTCCGATATCTATAACGCATTTGGTATGGATGATTCTGGTCAAATAATTGCATCTTACAACGGCGCAAATTTATACAAAGCCGTTTATCCAAAATGCCGAAACGCTGTCAAAGAAGACTGTAATAATGCATCATTGCAACGCGCAGTTAATGCATATCTTATGGCGATTGAACAAGATTGTAATGCCGTTGAATCTGCATTAGCGGCACAACAAAAAACATTAAAGGCATCAACGCATCAAAGCAGTGCCATGTTAGACCTGGCGCGTGTTGAAAATCGCAGAAATCATAATTCTGACGATGTTGCAACGTGCCTTGCCAATGTAGAAAGCGCAATAAAAAGTGAAGAAGTCTGTGGTGCAGGCTATCATAAATGTTTGGACAACGGACAATTTATTGATGTAACAACTGGTGCACCATTAACAGGTGTCGCGGATTTCTATAAATTGGAAGAATTGTTAACATATAAATCAGAAACAGATATCGGTAATCAAAAGTTATCATTGATACAAAACAACCAAACATTTGTGCAATTCTTTGAAAACAAGACCAAGAAATTTGCCAAGGAATCATTAGACAAATGCAGCGAAGATGCCGATTATGTGTGGCAACAATATCTGGATCGCGCATTAATTGACATATATTATGCCCAAAAATCAAAAGTGAAAGAAATAAAACAAAGTTGTTTCGATTTGGTTGCAAAATGTTATGACAACCAAAGCACAGCTATCGAAAAAGCGATGGCGAATTTGACTGGCGATTCCAGTTTATTACTAAAGCCAAACGCAATTACATTGACTAATCAAATGTGCAGTAAATACATTGAATCTTGTGATAATATGTTCTTTGCCACAACTGGGAAAAACATAATCCAAGAATACATTGCAACCAAGGACGAAGATGACACAATAACCGCATGTCGTTCAGTCGCGAAACAATGTTTTGATAATTTTGGTGGAAATGGCTATGCCGGATTTTATTCAATGCAAAGCGGGCTTTTCAAATCTGGCGAAGCGTTGGATTGGTTCAGCCTTTACAAAAAAGGTTCTGACGGTAAAAACATCAAAGACGATGATGATAATGACGTAATCGTATCCCCATGCGCACAACAAATCGCAAAAACACCTGGATGTAAAGACCAATTAGAAACGATATTCGGCGGATTTGATAAATATGTTGATGCAAATGAATCTTTGATTGGATATTCTTTCAACCAAACCGATAATTTCACAAGCCGTCAAATACGAACAACAGGTATTGCCACAGAAACATATAATAATGTATTGGATAAATTAAACAATCACTGCAGTGGTTTGGGCGGATATTTTGTTGAATATAAAAACGCGCAAAAATATGGGTATAAAACAAACAATTTGTGCCGTATTGATTCAACAAACCCGAACAGTGTATTTTATATAGATGCCATAACGAATCCAACCAGTTCTTTGGTATATTGGTATCATTTTAACAACGAAGAAAATATGTGTCCGGCGAATTATAGCAACATCATTGATACACAATCTTGGGGGCTTTGTTCGTGCTGGGAAAACGGCGGTCAACGTAGTCAAAACGGCAAAATTGCAACATGCCGCCCATTATTGCCTGCAATCAGTGGCGACGAATCAGAAGAATCCACTTGTTCTGAAGAAGTTTTGTGCAAAGCGTCTTATGGTAAAGATGAAAAAGTTCCATACACATGTCAGCAACCATATTCAAACCGTTCAAGATATTGGTGCATGCAGACGGTTCAATCGTCTGACGGTAAAATATGCCCAACAATGAACATTGTTGCAGGCGAAGATGGAAAAACATTTTATTGCGCAGATACACAGAATAACAAAATCAATACTGTTATTGATAATGTTCCGGAACATAAATAATTTGAAGAATTAATTGCTTTTTAAAATATCATGTGCAATACGCACCGCAGGCTTTTCACCAGATTTATTCCATTTTCTATCTGCAATTTTCAAATCTTTTAACATGTCATTTCGAACGGATGGCAATGTTAATTTCTGAAACGCATCTAAAATATTAGGAACAGTTGCTTTTGCCCCCAATAATTCAGGGAATATTGATTTATTCATCAAAATATTTACCAACGATGCCCATTGAACACGCAAAACCATTTTTGCCAATAATACCGTTAAACGGTTCATTTTATAAACAACAATTGTCGGTATATGCATTATTGCCAATTCTGCAGACACAGTTCCACTGGCAACAATCGCAATATACGTATTTGCATATAATTGATAACGTTCGCTTGCCGGAATTAATTCGGGCTTTATTTTCCATTTCTTAATATGCTCACGAACGTATTCTTCGGTTGTTTCAACGGTTGGTATTACAAATTTATAATCGCGATAGCCCGAATTAACCAACATTTCAACAGTTTGTTGAAACAGGGGTAATAATTTTTTGACTTCGCTCATACGGCTGCCAGGGACAAGCGCGATAATTTTTTCTTTAGATTTTGCATCTGCCTTGTATTTATCAAGACCATCTGAAATAGGGTGTCCAACCGCAACCACCGGCAAACCATATTTAGTAAAATAAGGGATTTCAAAATCAAAAAATGCATAAAGTTTATCAAATATTTTTGCATATTTCTTTGCACGTCCCGGCCGCCAAGCCCAAACCTGGGGTGCAACAACATGATAAAATTTTGTATTCTTTAATTGACCAGATTTACGAACACGACTGACCACTGATTTTGCAAAACCAGGCGAATCAATTGTCAAAACAATATCAGGTTTTTCAGATATTATCGCATCAACTGTTTGTTTTATACGCGATGTCAAAGTGCGCGCACGCGCAACAACTTCTGATACACCCATAACCGCCAAATCAGCCATTGAAAAAATCGGTTTCAGACCTTCATCGCGCATATGTTGACCACCAACGCCAACAAATTCGATTCCTGGCATTTCATGCATTATCTTTGCACCCAAAACGTCGCCAGAAACTTCGCCAGATATAATAAAAATCTTTTTAATGTGTGTCACGTTTTCCGGTTCCAATGCCACGTTTTGAACGGTTTTCAATAAAGTCTATGGCATCCATAGCATATTT
>CAMOXB010000069.1 GCA_946628805.1 uncultured Pseudomonadota bacterium | reverse complement strand
CCGACCTTCAGGTTATGAGCCTGACGAGCTACCGGGCTGCTCTATCCCGCGATAAAGCAAGGTTATTATATATCTTTATTTGTCGGTGTCAAATAAAAAACGTATTTAATCTTATTTTATCCCTTTTTGTATCGGCTTGCATTGTGATTTTTTTACTGCTAGAATTAAAAAAACAGAGTTTTTATATGAAAAAATCGGTTAAAAAATCTTTAAGACGTTTTTTCAGATTTATATACGGTTGGGGCCTGGTTCAATGGATTTTGGCTGTTATTTATTATGTCCTTATTTGGTTCGTATATTTCACATCTGAAAAGCATATTACCGGTATGCATATATTAAAAAAATATAATCGTCGCCCGGCAATTTTTGTTTTCTGGCATGGGCGAACAATGATGTTATCACCAATTATATTTTTAAATCATGTTCGCGGATACGCAATCGCGGACAGCCGTAAAGACGGTCGTGCAATCGCAAAAATGGAAAAATTATTTGGACTTAAGACTATTTATGGTTCATCAACGGCGGGTGGTGTTTCGGTTCTTAAAAAGGGTGTAAAGGTTTTAAACAGTGGGAAATATTGTCTGGCACTTTCCCCAGACGGGCCACGTGGACCATCAATGCGTTTTCATGATGGGGCATTATATTTTGCAAAAATGACCGGTGCGCCAATTATTCCGGTTTGTTATTCGTCGTCCCGTCCGTGGTTTCAAAATCGTTGGGACAGATATTTATTAACTAAACCTTTTTCAATTATCGCTGGTTCGGTTGGTAAACCAATATTTATTGATAAAAAGACAAAAATCGAAGATTTTGAAAAAATACGTAAAAATCTGGAAGATATCATGGTAAATCAGGCATATAATCTGGACAAGAAATTTACTAAATTTCGCGTCGAACAAGATTTAACACCTGAAAATTTCTAGGGTAAATAATATGAAAACACCAAAATGGTTTTTGAAAAGAAATTTAATATCTTTGGCGCTTTATCCATTTTCATTTTTTTATTTAATTGGATCAAAGGCTGTATTTAATATTCGTAAAAATCACGAATATATTTCACGCCGTCCAATTGTTTGTTTCGGTAATATTTTATCGGGTGGTGTTGGTAAAACACCAATCGTGCGCAACGTTGCAAAATTCTTTGATGCACCGGTTGTTATGCGTGGTTATAAAAAATCAAAGAAAACTGCCGATATTGGGGACGAAGCAAAAATGCTGGCGGCGGATGATATTCTGGTTCATGTTGGAAATCGCAAAAGTAATTTAATTTTATTAAATAAACAGAAATCTGATACACCAATTATAATGGACGACGGTTTTCAAAATTCTTCAATTAAAAAAGATATTTCAATATTGGTTTTTGATGAAGGTATTGGATTTGGAAATGGATTTTTGTTGCCTGCCGGGCCATTACGTGAAAAAACAGATGCAATCGGTCGCGCAGATGCAATAATTTTGATTAAACGAAAAAATGTTCGTTCGGATTTTTCGCTGCCGACAAATATTCCAATTTTTAATGCAAAAAACAGCGAAGTTTGCCCATATGATAATGATACAGATGTTATTGCGTTTGCAGGAATTGGATATCCTGAAAAATTCTTTGATAATGTTCCGTGTAATATTGTTAAAAAGATTTCTTTTCCAGATCATTATCAATACACAGATGAAGATATTAAAAAATTAATAAATATGGCGAACGAAAAAAATGCAAAATTATTAACAACCGAAAAAGATTGGGTTCGTATTCCAGACTGGGCACAAAATCAAATTAAATTTTCATTGCTGAAGACAGAAATCGAAAATAATTTTTATGATTGGTTAAAAGGAAAGGTAAATGACATCATTAAGCAAAAAAATTAAAATATCTGGGGTTGGTATTCATTCTGGTTTGCCGGTAAATATGGTTATTAAACCATCAAAAAAACCGGGTATTTTCTTTCAAAGAATTGATATAAAAGATTCAAAATTAATACCTGCAAGATTTGATAATGTTGGCGAAACATTGATGCGTAATACCACAATTGGTGATAAAAATGGTGCGCACGTTCAAACAATTGAACATTTGATGGCTGCACTTTTTATATGTGGTATTGATAGTGCGATTATCGAAATTGATGGGCCGGAAACACCAATTCTGGACGGCAGTGCGTATGAATTTATTAACAATTTGAAAGACGCGGTTGATAAAAAAACAGATATAAAAAAAATCATTGTTAAAAAAACAATTATTGCACGTCGTAATGAATTGGTAAAAACAATGCCTTTCTGGAAAAAGATAAAGACAATAATCTTGAACCATACAATTTGGCGTCGTGGTAATGGTTATGTAAAGATTTCACCAAATGAAAATGGACTTTTGATTGATGCAACATTGGTATATGGCGACAAGATTATCGGAACACAATCGTATTCTTGTTTATTGGACGGAACAAAAAAGTCATTAAATAAATTTATCAAAGATATTTCAAAATCACGTACATTTGGAAAATATTCTGAATGGGAATGGCTGAAAGCACATGGTATGGGACGTGGCGCAAATGAAAATAATGTTATTGCGTTAAATGATGCTGGGGACGGGACATTAAATAAATTACATTGTCCTGATGAATTTGTTCGTCATAAAATAATTGATGCGGTTGGCGATATGTTTACCAGTGGTGGATTTATATACGGACATTTGGAATCTTACAAGGGTTCACATGCGTTAAATAATCTGGTTTTACGTAAATTGTTTGCCGACAAATCAAATTATGAAATTGTTGAAAAATAGGAGAAAAGAAATGAAAAATAAATTTTTAATTTGGTTTGGATGGGGATTTTTGTTCGCTGTCGCTGCTGAAATAACTAATTATTTTATTGAACACAATATGCTTGGGACATTTAATGTATTATTAATTGAATTGATATTTTTAGGACTTGGGTATTTGTGCGCAATCATAGAATATAAATTCAAAGAAAATAAAAAAGGAAAAAAGAAATGAAAAAAATTATATCGTTGATGTCTTTGATTTTGTTGGCATCATGTGCGGGTACAAATGATGCCGGTAATGGTCTTTCGCGTCTGGACAGTGAACCAAATGATTGTGAATTTTTATACACTTTGGATTCGTCGGCAACAACATATAAATTGTCTGGGGCATATGATTATCTGGAAAAAACAATATTGGATCAAAGAATAATTGGTGATTCATATTATATTGTAAACAGTAATATTGTTGAAAACCCAGATGCAATTTTTGGGCCAAAAAATACTTTCAAATTCAAAGTGAAAGTTTACAAGTGTGATAAATAATAAAAAGTCGTAGAAATACGACTTTTTTAATACAAATTTCGACTTTATTTTTTTTATATATTTGTGTTATAATATTCTTGCAAGAGAGAGAATTGATAAAACAAATAATAACTGTTAACCGTAAAAAATTCGCAACAGGGCTTTTTTGGCAACCCCTGGGGGTTGGTATTGCACCACGAAATTGGGCAAAACAATTATCAAAAAATTCTGATAAAAAATATACGCTTTTTGCCGAATATAAATCAATGGTTGGGTTAACATCATCGCGTGATGGTGCGCATATTGGTATGTCCAGTGCGGCGGCGCAAATTGTAGATTCTTTGTCGGAATTTGTTTCGTTTTTGGCGGCATTTAATATTAATGAACACTATTATTTAATCGCGGTTCGAAATGGTATTATTATTCGTGATATTTTAATCGAAGACGGCGAAAGCGCACGAAAATTATATGCAAAATTATCATCAATGCCAGATTGGGGGACGTTAATCGCACCGTCAAATTGGGGTATACCAAAATCCCAAGAAAAAAATATATCGGAATTAATTTCAAACGCTAATATTGCGCATCTGCGTTCGATTGGTTTTATAAAAACACTTTGGCCTTCAATGCTGTTTGCGTTTTTGTTTATATTATTCGGTATTTATATTTTAAGTAATCCGATAAAAACCCCATCTGATACCGGGGCAAATCTTAATACAGAATTGGCAAATGAATATCGTCGCCAGATTGAATTGAAAAAGCAAGAAATGCTGGATAAACGAATTGCAATTGAAAATGCAGCCAAATCATTTCAATATCCATATGATAATTTGCCAGATATGTATGAACGTGCAAATTTATGCTATCGTGCAATTGCGTTCGTTATGCAACCGATTGCCGGATGGAATCAAACATATGCAAAATGTGATAGTGAATATGTATCGGCAACATTTGCACGTGATTTTGGCACATTAAATGATTTTTATGAAATTGGTGGGGAATTGATGCCTGGGGCGATTGTGCAACAGGTTTCTGATGATGAAATTATTGTTCGCGTTAAATTACCAGAATTGAATACATCATCATCACTGGACGAACGCGATGCAGAAACAGTGGCGCGTGATATTGCCAGTGTCTTTCAACAAATTGATGCAAATGCAGAGATTAATACAGTATCTGATACAATTTTGAATAATGGTGTTTCTGAAAACCTGAATATTGTTGAAGTTGGTGTTTCTTCGAAATTAATTCCGTCAGAATTTATGTATGCGTTCAAAGATTTTTCTGGTGTTTATATGACGTCTGTATCATGGCGCGCAAATACACGAACATGGAATTACGAGTTTATTATTTATACAAAATAAAAAAGGGTGCGATATGTTAAAAAATTTAAATTTTATTTTAATTGCATTTGTTATCGGGGTATGCGGTGTTTCGTATGCTGATGAAATTATCGAAGAAACAGATGTTGAATTGGCTGATCAAATTTCATCTGATGCAATGATGAATTATAATGTTTCAGGTTCTTTGTTTGAAAAAATAACATCGCTGGAACAAGAAAAGGTTGTTGCGCAACTGGAAAAAGAACGTGCCCAATTGGATTTGGATTTGGAACGTTTGAACGCGGAAAAAATAAAATTACAAATGGAATTGGATACACTTTCCGGACGTGCCGAACAACAACAACAAGAATTAGAAGCTGCCAAAGCACAACTGGAAATCCAAACTGAAAAATTAAAACGCCAAATGGATTCTTTGGATTCGCAAGAAAATACAAAAACAGAACGTGCGCCAGAAAAACGTCAGGAAGAAAATATATCAAAGAAATATAAACTGATAAATGTTGTTGGTGTTGATAATCAATTACAAGCAACAATTTCGGAAGTTTCAAGCGGTCAAAATAAACGTATTTCGGTTGGTAAAGAACTGGACGGATATATCGTTAAATCTATATCTTTGAATGAAGGTATCATTTTTGAAAAAGATGGTGAAACAGAAAGTTTAAATATCGGAAAATAATAATGCCAAATAATGATAATATTTTTGTGAATCAATTATCTGTGCCAACAGGATTGGAAAACGCAAACGGCAAAGAAATCTTGGATTATTTGTTTGCGAACGATAATCGTTTGTTGACGGCATATACTGGCGAATTTGCTTTACCAAAAGATACCCAGGGTTTAATCGCGTACTTTTCCGGTGGCGAAATTATTATATCGCGCACACATCGATATGACGGTCGTGTGCTGGCATTTCTTGATTTGTTGCACCAAAAAAATCGTGTTATCAAAGAACCGTTTTATTCAGATTTAGGATTAATTTCAAATATATATAAAACGAACGATGAACGTTTGGGTGGAACAACACATTCGCGCATTGATTATGATAACCAGATGCAAAAAGACTTTGTGGACATAATTGCACGCGCGGCGGCACAAAAGGTTTCTGATATTCATATCGAAGTTGCAGACCAAACAACAATATATTTCCGTATCGATGGCAGTATGCAACCGGTTCTTGAATACAATTCACAATGGGGTGAATCTTTTGTTCGTGCGGCGTTTTCATCGGCAGATATTTCAAATTCCAGTTATGCACAAAATGAATACCAGACCGCACAAAAAGATGGTCGCACACCATTACGTGGAACAAAAGATTTGTATTTACCGGCGGGCATTTTGGGTATTCGTATGCAATTCAATCCAATTGCATTTGGTTCGCAATATGTTGTGATGCGATTGCTTTATGATAACCCAAGTGAAGGTATTAAAACCGAACAAGAATTTGATGAATACGAACAAAAATTATTGTTAAGATTGCGTTCTGCACCAACGGGGTTAGTTATTGTTGCAGGGCCTACATCATCTGGTAAATCAACAACATTGGTGCGTAATATGGCATTGATGCTGAAAGAAAGAAGATATGAAATCAACCTGATTACAGTGGAAGATCCGGCGGAACAAAAAATATTTGGTGCACACCAAATGCCGGTTGTTAATGCGATTAACGAAGAACAAAGGGAAGAAAAATTCACAGAAGCCCTGGCGGCGGCATTACGAAGCGACCCTGATACATTAATGGTTGGGGAAATAAGAACGCTTTCTGCGGCGCAATTAACGGTCAAGGGCGCATTGTCTGGACACAGCGTTTGGACAACATTACATGCGAATTCTGCAATGGGTGCTTTAACACGTTTATTAGATATGGGTGTCGAAGCATTTAAGTTAAAAGATGAAACAATGATGCGTGGTTTGGTATCAATGCGATTGTTTAAAAAACTTTGTCCATATTGCCGTGAAAGATTAAGCGATCATCATGACCATAACGCATATAATCGTGTAAAAGATGCCTTTGGCGATATTGGATTGAACCAGGTTTATATTCGTGGTTCGGGCTGTGAACACTGT
>CAMOXB010000068.1 GCA_946628805.1 uncultured Pseudomonadota bacterium | reverse complement strand
TAATTAAAAAAAGGCAATAAAAATGGCATCTAAAAAAGGTAGCAAAGAAGTTGTAAAACTTGAAAACAAAGAAACAGGTTTTTACTATACAACTACAAAAAACACAAAATCTGAAAATACTCAGGGTAAAATGAAATTCCGTAAATACGATCCAAAATTACGTAAACACGTTGTATTTACAGAAGCAAAAATGTCCCACTAAGGATTTTAACAGTTTAAAAAACACCCGCAATTGCGGGTGTTTTTTTATAATTATTAAACATTAAATTTCTTATATAAATATTCACGAATTATTCGGCGCCCGTGTTTTGTTATACCAATCAAAGAAACTAACCTTACCGGGACATTAACTATTTTTTTAAACAACTTACGCGTTTTATATTTATGCAATTGTTTTTTATATCTGGCGATTTCTGATTCATCAATTTTCAAATCTGATTCATCGTATTTAAAATTATTATCATCAAAGAATTTAATTAAATGTGGTGTTACACCGACAATCTGTGGAACTTGTGTAAAATGTTCCGTTGAGACTGTTTCAATACTTCCATAAACCCAAACCAAATCCAAACCACACAAATCACATATTAACTTTTGAGTATTTATATTATCAGAATTCGTTGAATTACGTTTAATCTGAATAACACGTCCGCCCGGTTTCATGAACAACGCCAAATGCAGTGCAGAACCCGCCGTTCCCGCCATATCTTTACAATTAACCGCCAATGTAATTTGTTGATTCAATGGTAATTTTTCCGGGTATATAATTTCATAGCCATTTTTTTTGAATATGCTTTCAATTTGTTTTTCACCGAATGTGCGTCCATCGTTCATTGCACCGCGCGACAAATAAATCTTGTCATATGTTTCATATTTTTTATCAACCAATGAACCAGCAATACAATCAAAAAGTTTTTTAATTATCGGCATCATATAAATATTAGAATTTATTGCCTGGGATGGAATTATTACACGATGGAATTTTGTTTTTTCACATACAACAATTATATTTTCATCATCCACACCCAATGCATTTAAGAATTGTCTTATAAAGCCAGGCAGTTCATGTTTTTCCGCATACGCAATAACAACTTTTAGTTTTTTATATTTCGGGCAAAGCAATGCCCAAGAACGCGCAATACCTTCGACCAAGAAATGCCCGAAATGCATCATTAAATATCCAGACCCAAGGTAAAGAACGGTTTCATCAATAAATTTCGCATCTGAAATATTTTTGTGAACAGTTTCTGAATATGATTGTTCCCCACGCAAAAGAACACTTTCAGGACACAAAAAACCATTACTGTCATATACACCTGATTCTTTATAATTATCAACAATATAAACGGTGCCATTATCAACAGATATCACATCATCAGAATTTAAATCCTTATATTCTGTATTATTTTGTGCTTTAAAAGTGATATTATCTGGCACATATGATGTAAAAGACATTTTTGTCCCTTTGGTTATTTTCCAAATTTACCACTGCGTGGGAAACCAACAGGAATTGTATGACCTTGGGATGCACGTTTTGCAAGCCATGGTTTTATATCATCTAATTTTGTTGTTCCGCGTCCCGTTGTCCACCCGAAACCATCCGCCATATTAAAGAACATTGCATCGATTGTATATGTGCGATCCGCATTATATTTTTGCAAGATTACACCCTTGCCGCGCGACATTTCTGGGATTTGATTTGTTTCAAATATTAACAATTTATCGTTTGATCCAGACAACGCAACCATATCGCCATTGACAGGCACACATAATACCGCCGGATTTTTATCATCAACGTTCATAATCTGTTTACCGTTTTTGGTTTGCGCGATACAATTTTCACCTGCGACAATAAATCCTGTTCCATGTCTGCCCACAACCAGGTATTTTGCATTTGTATCCAAAACAAAAGCCTTTACAATTGTTTCATCTGCCGCAATATCCGCCATCATGCGCACTGATTCACCAAATCCACGCGCGGACGGCAAATCATTTCCAGACAAAGTGAACATCTTTCCGCCACTGACAAACAAATTAATTTTGTCTGTTGTTTGGGCATGAAATGCGAATTGCAATTCGTCGCCTTCTTTGAATTTCATATCAAGATTATTCAAATCCAAATGACCTTTGGCGGCACGAATCCATCCCATCGCCGATAATATAACCGTAATAGGCTCTTTTTCGATAAATTCATCAGCGTTAACAACGATTTCTTCGGTGCTTGGCGCCCATTGTGTTCGACGACGTCCCAGTGCAGTTGTTTTCGCGTATTGTTTTTTAATATCGTCAAACCAAGCATGCAATTGTGCATTCTGAATTTCTTCGCTGTCCAATAAATTCTGCAATTTATCACGTTCAGCACGTAATTCAGCATCTTCGCGTTTGATTTCCATTTCTTCCAATTTACGCAAAGAACGCAAACGTGTATTCAATATAGATTCAACTTGGACTTCTGTTAATTTAAATTCATCCATTAATACAGTCTTTGGATCGTCTTCGTTACGGATGATTTCAATTACCCGATCCAAATTCAGATAAACAACCAACAATCCGCCCAATATTTCCAGACGTCTTTCAATGTTATTCAAACGCCATTTTGTACGGCGCAACAAGACGTTTTTCTGGTGTGCAATAAATTCGCGCAACACATCACCAATCGGCATAACACGTGGCGCACCATTAGAATCAACAACATTGAAATTCATATTGAATTTATATTCCAAATCAGTCATCGCAAACAAATGCGCCATCATTTTATCGATTGGAATATTGCGGTTCTTTGGTGTTATAACGATACGAACATCTGTTGTTGATTCATCAACAATATCTTCAACCAATGGCAATTTCTTTGCATCAATTAAATCGGCAATTTGTTCCACCAATTTCGATTTTATTATGCCATATGGAATTTCAGTAATAACGACCTGTTCTGCACCGCGTTCCAGTTTTTCTGTTTCCCATTTTGCACGAATACGAAACGCACCACGACCGGTATCATAGTTCTTGCAAATTGTTGCAAAATCATCAATTAAAACACCGCCTGTTGGAAAATCAGGACCAATCAATTTTTTCATAAT
>CAMOXB010000067.1 GCA_946628805.1 uncultured Pseudomonadota bacterium | reverse complement strand
AAATGTATTACAGAATATGCAAATCGGCATGGCGGGACCATTATCCGGTATGGCAACTGCGTTTACCAGTTCGCTGCTTGGTCTGGCGGGCAGTTTGACTGTCGGATTTCTGGGTTTGCAATTACAATTTGCACAAAACACTGTTTATAATGAATTGACTGATTTTATGTCAAAGTATGTTCTGCAGAATCCAACAACATCTGAACATATGACCAAGATTTCGTCCAAGGCACCCGTCAGCGCGAACGTATTCACACAAATTGCCGAAATGCACGACGCCTTTGTTGATGCAGATTATATGGTAAGGGATTTAATACGAATTGATGGAAAATACCCTGCCCTGGTCGCGATTGGAACTGACGAAAAGTTATTTATCGCAACGACTGTTTCTGATGCCGATATTTTGGAAAACGTATTAAAGCGCATCGATTTATGCTTTGCCGACACATTGGAAGGTGTAAATATAAACACACGGATTTTATGTGTTTCGGGCAAATCATTTGATATGGATAATCGCATTGTTCGCTTTGCATCAACCGACGCAATGCATAAATATTTAATGAATCATAAAAACGCAAAGCCAACAAATAAACAAGAACGCGAAACGTTTGATGCGTATTCTGAATATATTGGAACTGCAATTAACTATTTGTTTAAAAATTAAAAAACAAAACAAGAGAGAGAGGAAAAAACAATGTTAAATACCCGTTTTCAAGAAAGAACAAATGCATGGCCAGGATTCGTCGATTTATTTTCGAATCTGGTTATAATTCTTATTTTCTTGCTGATTGTGTTTGTGTTCCTTTGGACAACAACCAGTGTGTTTAATAAAAATACAGGCGCGAAAAAGGTCGCTGAACTGGAACAGACCCAACAGGCCCAGGCGGAACAAATTGAACAAATGACCGCAGATAAACAGGAAGCCGAACAATTGTTAATTGCCGCGCGCGACGCACTGGAAACCCAGGAAGTTCAAATTGCAAATCAACAGGTCCAGGCAGAAAATCTGGCAAACGCATATGAAGACCAGATTGCAAACCTGACCGTCCAGCAAGAACAATTGGCACAACAAATTGCGGCATTGACCGAACAATTGCAATTGGCAAATCATGCCAAAGAAGAAATGGCACGTATGGAATCTGAACGTCACGAAATCCAAGATGATATGGCGGAAAAACAATCACAATTAAATGCGCGTATTGCGCAGTTGGAATCCCAATTAAATGCCGCCGAAGAACGTGCAAAACAACAAGAAACAGAATACACACAAATGTCAAATCGCCTGAACAAAGCATTGGCTGAAAAAATTGCAGAATTAAATGAAAAAGTCGCCGAATTGGATTCAATTTCACAATATCAATCGGACTTTTACAAACAGGTAAAGAACGCATTGGGCGATCGCACATCAATAAGACAAGACGGCGACAGATTTATCGTTTCGTCTGATATCTTGTTCGGCAGTGGATCGTATGCCCTTTCCCAAAAAGGCAAATCGCAATTAAAATTATTGGCAAACGTAATCAAAGATTTTGAAAACAAAATCCCGTCTGATATTGATTGGATTATCCGTGTTGACGGTCATACAGACAATAAAGCGGTCTTGCCAGGCACCGCCGGATATTCGAACAATATGCAATTATCATTATTGCGCGCAACAGCGGTTGTAAATGAATTGGTTAAAAACGGTGTTTCAAAACGTCGATTGATTCCATCAGGCTTTGGCGATATGCACCCAACTGAATTGGGACGCGACGCCGCATCATTACAGAAAAACCGCCGCATCGAATTACAATTAACAAATAAATAAAAAACGCACCGCCAAAACGGCGGTGTTTTTTTATCGCTGGAATTTTTTCAATCCGAATTGGCGAATTAATTGTGCGGCTTCATCAAAATGACGTCCGATATTTTCCACGTTATGCGCATCATCACTTAACAATGTTGGAACATTATTCTTTGCCATCATTTTCAGAACACGATTTGACGGATACGGTTCGTAAAGGTATTTACGATAAAACGAAGTATTTATTTCAATCGCTGTATTTGTATGCGCTGCCGATTGAACCGCGATTTCTTCAAATTCTTCCCATTCGTCACCGATACCCAATCCCGCTTTTTTCGGCAAATCCAGGTGCGCCAGCCACGTAAAAAGACCTGACAATGCCGCATTTGCAACATTTTCCCAATAAAATTTCAATATTTCGTTTTGATCTTGTTGGTCTGCACTTTTCCAATCGTGCGTATTTAACAATGTCCCACCATATTCAACAAAATGCGCCGAACCGATTGTATAATCAGGCTTTAATATTTGAATTGCCTTTTCGAATCCGTCGCGCCATTTATTGTTGCCGAAAAAGTCCACTTCCATACCGCGCAGGATTTTCATATCTGGGTTTTGTTCGCGCAATTTTTCAATTTCTACATAATGCGGAACAAATCGCGACATAACCTCGTTAAAAGACGCTGAATAAATATTGCTGTATCCGCCCTGCACCGCATAAGAATACATTTTTGAATCTTTTATAATCGGATTAACAATAAAGTGATTAGAAATCCCAATTGTTCGAAAGCCCATTTCGCGCGCGCGATTAATCATGGCCTGGACGCTGTCACGACCGTCAAATCCAATTGAATGCGTATGAAGCGTATAATCTTGGAACATGTGTAATATTGTAAGCACCATACGCACAAAATCAATAAATAAAAAATAATGTAAAATATATTTGCAATTTAAAAAAATAAGTATATAATAGGACTTGTTTTCGGGGTGTAGCTCAGTCTGGTAGAGTACTTGGTTTGGGACCAAGGTGTCGAAGGTTCGAATCCTTTCGCCCCGACCAGATTAAATAAAAAAACCGCTTTATGCGGTGTTTTTTATTTAATCTTTTATGGTGGGGCGAAAGGATGCGCCAGAGCGCCAGGCACATTTATGTGCCACACGGAAACGAAGTTT
>CAMOXB010000066.1 GCA_946628805.1 uncultured Pseudomonadota bacterium | reverse complement strand
GTTTGTTTGGGTTATATCTTGGGTGCTGCAATTGAAAACAGCAAAAAATAATTTGTTCGCAAATTATTTCGATAAAAAGTCCCGCAATTGTGGGACTTTTTATTTGTTTTTTACATAAATTTGCAATATAATAAATACAACAAAAGGACAAATTATATGAAACCGTTAATGATTGTTTTTATGGGCGGTCAAGGTTCAGGCAAGGGAACGTTTGCACACCTGTTATTGCAAAAACACAATTTCAAATATATCGAAGCCGGCGCAATATTACGCACAATGCCGTCTGATTCAATTATTGGGCAAAAAATCGCACGCGGTGAATTATTGTCAGACGACGAATTATTTCCAATAATATCGCAATATATCACCGGAAATTCTGATATAATCCTGGACGGGTTTCCGCGCACAATTGGTCAGGCAAAATGGTTAATTGATAATTTTTCCGATAAATTTGAAATCAAAGTTATATTCTTGAATATATCCGAAGAAAAAATGATTGCACACATAAAAAAGCGCATCGCCGAAGGCGGCAATCGTGCCGATGACGCCGATGAAAACGCAGTTCATAAGCGCATTGAATCTTTTAAAACAATTACTATGCCGGCGATCGAATTATTAAAAAATGAAAGCAGGGTGCATTTTATTGATATTCATTTACCAAGCGATGATATCGACACTAATTTCAATTATATATTGGAAAAGATTAAATAAAAAAACCGCCATTTCGGCGGTTTTTTATCTCTGAAAATCTTTTAATTTTTTATTAATTTTTCTTTCGTTAATATTTTTCAATAAATAATATCCACCACCAAACCCGATCGCAAATCCGAGTATATGTAACACCATTTCGGTATTTTCTTTTTCCGTTTGGTCAAAAGACATAATAATCGTATTATCTGTGCCATCCACAGATTCTTGCGCAAGAACATTTGACAATGGCATCGCCGCCAACATCGCAATCAATGCCAATTTTCTGCCACCTGCAAACAAATTATCCATTTTATTTTTGTTCATAAAACGCCCCCTTGTTATTTTATACGACAAACATAACACAAAAAATTAAAATTGTCAATATTTAATTAAAACACTTTTCGGCGGGCGATTGTGTATAAACCATACCCGGTCAGCAATACCATAATTGAAATAAATATCACCAACGCCAGGTGCGAATGGTGCACATATGGTAATTCCATATTCATTCCATAATATCCGACGACCACACTGGGGACCATCAAAACAATGTTCCAGATTGTCAAACGATTAATGTAAGTGTTCGAATCAATATTAATTACGCTTTCAAATGTTTCCTTGATTGACTTTAACATCTTGCTGTAACTGGTCACGACTTCGATAGCCTGGTTAAATTCAATGCGCGCATCTTCGGATAATTCCTGGTTATCTTCGTCTTTGACAAATCCACGCAGTTTATCAATTTTATCCATAACGGCAATATTGCCTTTCAATGATGCCATATAAAGGGTATAGGCATTTTCAACTTCCAATAACTGCATCAATTCTTGTTTGCGGATGTTTTCTTGCAAAGTCTTTTTGGAATTAACGACTTTTTTATTTAATTCTTTTAATGCGCGCAGGTATGATTCTGCAATATAATAGATTATATTCAAAATAAACGTTTCACGCGTATTCATTTCATCGTCTTTGATTTTATCCAGCAAATCACATCTTTTACGACATACGGTTATAACGTGTTTATTTGAATAAATTATCGATAAGGGTTCAGTGTGCCATGTTGTATCCATTTCACGATTCGCAATCGGGAAACGCACAATAATAACCTTGTAATCGTCTTCCAATTCAAGGCGCGGCTGTTCATCCGGATCTAAAATATCCGATATAGTATCTTCGTCGATTTTATATTCGGTTAAAAGACGTTCAAAATCTTCGTGATCTGGGTTTCCAACGTTAACCCAAGAGAATGTTTTTAATTTTTTTGTATCGAACATGACACATTCTCCTTTTTTTATACGTTTTATTTCGCAAGAATTTTATCACAAGACTACAAAAAATCAACAATTTTCAAAATTTTTGTATATATCATTAAACATATTGACAAAAATAAAATATAGGCTAGAATCAATATAAAATGAAAAAAGAATTTGATAATCATATTCAATATCATGTCGATAATATATCTCACAAAGTTTTTATCGACGATTATAATTATGCCATAAAAAAACCAATCAAATGGAAAATTAAACGGATTATCGACATATCTCATTCTTTGATTGGCATAGCATTGCTTTTACCTGCGTTTATAATAATACCTGTATTAATAAGAAAAGATAGCAATGGTCCAATAATATTTAAACAGCAACGAATTGGTATGCATGGTAAAATGTTTACTATATATAAATTTCGAACAATGTACAAAAACAATGATTCACACAAAGTAGAAAACATTAACGATTACAGAATTACAAAATACGGACGTTTCTTGCGCAAATACAGCCTTGATGAAATACCACAACTTTTCAACGTATTAAAGGGCGATATGTCCTTGGTCGGTCCGCGTCCAATGCGCGAAAAAGTTTTCAAAGAAATTCAATCCATTGAACCAGAATATGAATTAAGAATTGCAACAAAACCCGGATTACGCCTGAACTTTGGCAGAAAGGATGGCGGTGCCGAACCATCTATGGCGAAAATCGAACGTGATTATATCGAAAATTGGTCTTTGATTAAAGATCTACATATATTTTTACGTATTATTCATGACACAATAAATGGTAAAAATTATTAATAAATAAATATCATATATTTTTTACTTGCACCGGCTATCAAATATTATTAGTATGCGCATAAAGTGAAACATAACAAAGGAAGGATTTCATGATAGTCGGAATTGGTATTGACCTGGTTGAAAGCGACAGATTCTTGGATTGGTCTGCCTTTAAAAAGCAACGTATTTTCACAAAAAAAGAATTGGAATACGCCGATAATGATAACGCACGCAGCGAAAAACATTTGGCAAATTTCTGGGCTGCACGTGAAGCATGCCTGAAAGCCTTAGGCACCGGATTTGGTGATGATATTTCTTTTTCGGATATATCTGTTTCACACGATGATAACGGTCGTCCAGAATTGGTTATTGCCGGTGGAGCAAAAAACGTATTGAAAGAATTGGCTGGCGCAAATGCACACGTTATGTTGTCAATAACAGACCAAGATGATTATTCAGCAGCAGTCGTTGTAATTGAAAAATAAAAGACATAAAAAAACCGCCAAAACGGCCGTTTTTTTTTAATACATTTCTTCGGATTGATATGCCGCTTCTTCGGCATCATAATACGGATCTGATTCATCATCATAATATCCAGAATCAAAATCGTTTTCATCGACAAACATATCTTCATATTTTGTGCCGGCTTCATATACCGGTTTATTCGCGATTATTTCTTCTTCAGATGCAAAAACGTTTTCTTCGTTTGT
>CAMOXB010000065.1 GCA_946628805.1 uncultured Pseudomonadota bacterium | reverse complement strand
TGTTATTATAATTAAAATACTTACTTGTATACGCGCGCGCGGGCGTACCGCGCAAAATATAAATATAATCAGATCCATCTATTCCACCATTCTTATTTAATGTAACGGTGTAATAAGTACAAGGAACACAACTTGTCTCATCGTCTGAAGATACTTGTTCTTTATCACACAATGGGGCAACATCTGTATCGGTGTAATACTTACAAGTAACACAACTTTTCCCATCGTCTGAAGATACTTGTTCTTTATCACACAATGGGGCAACATCACTGTCTGATATTTTGTCACTATATTTTTTACACCAATAATGTTTTGAACCATCACAATAGCGTCCAGTTGTACATTTTATACAATTACCGCTGTCGCTTTCACATTCCCCAGCATTACATGTTTTTGCGGTTATACATACATTATTTTCATTTAAAATCCCAGTGGCGCATTCTTCATCCGCAAAACCAGATTGAAAAATCATACCAAGCAAACATGCAAAAAGAACACTAAAAATACGCAATTTGTTAAATATCATTTTATGTAAAAAATTCCTTTCGCTTGAAATCATAGCAAATTGTATTTTTATGTGTAAAGAAAATTTTTATTTTTTATCATAATAAATTACACACCACATTACGGACGAACCCTATCTATGGAATCGTCGCCCATAAAAACATCAATGTCATTCCGAGCAAACATAGTTTGCGTGGGAATCCATTTATAATATTTGTTTACAAAAAGAATCTATCGCCACGTATGGATTGCCACGCTGACGCTCGCAATGACATAGATTCTTCAAATTCCCCTCCACCGGAGGGGGCGGACCACGAAGTGGTGGAGAGGGTTCTTATTTTTTCATCATCATTGCAAGATATTTTGCAATGATGATTTTATTTGCCCCCTCCCCGTCTTGCTTCGCAATCCACCCCTCCCACGGAGGGGAATTATACGCTCTGGGAATGTCACGAATTTTCTCTTCAACGTGGAACAAATAACCGATGCCATAATTTCAAACTATATGATGGCAAATAAAAAAACCGCCCTGAAAAGGACGGTTAATTTGCAAATACGCATACCATAAATTAGACACGACGTACTTTCTTTGGACGGCACCCATTGTGTGGAATACGTGTCGTATCTGTAATTGATTGAACAATCAATCCTGCATTTGCCAAACCACGAACAGCAGATTCACGACCTTGACCAATACCGCGCATCAAAACATCAACTGTTTTCATACCCATTTCGGCAACTTTCTTGCCAACTGCATCTGCAACAACTGTTGCGGCGTATGGTGTTGATTTTTTTGCACCTTTGAAATTATTAGCACCTGCTGTTGCCCATGTTAATACGGCCCCAGTTTGGTCTGTGATTGTTATACGTGTATTATTATTTGTTGCAACCACATGCGCAATACCATGTGATACTTTTTTTACAACTTTCTTTTTTGATTTTGTAACTGCCATTTGTGTTTCCTTTAGATGTCTTCAATTAACTATCGTGTTAATCTCTACCCAATTAATATTATTTACCCTTGGTCGCAGAACCTGCAACAACAACGCGTTTTCCTTTGCGGGTACGTGCGTTTGTTTGTGTGCGTTGACCACGAACTGGTAAACGGTTACGATGACGAATTCCGCGATATGTTTTTAAATCTTGCAAACGTTTGATATTCATTGCAACTTCGCGACGAACGTCACCTTCTACTTTAAAGTTTTGTTCAATATAATTTGAAATTTTGATAACATCTTCGTCAGTCAAATCTTTTGCGCGCAGACCGTCTTTCAATTTCAATGCAGAACAAATCTGTGCAGATTTAGCCGGCCCAATACCATGAATGTATTGCAACGCAATTTCAATGCGTTTTTCTGACGGGATGTTAACACCTGCTATACGTGCCATCTTTTATTTTCCTTTTTTGTTTCTTGTTATTCGAATGTTTCCATTCGGACCATGAATATTCAAAATCCACACGTTTTTTGAATATCCCCTGATTTTCACATCAACCAAATCTATCATGCGTTGATGAAAAAATCAAATCTTTTCAGCCGCGAAAACGACCTTTCTTTTGTGTTTTGCTTACAACACCAGTATATTGTTTTTCAACCAAATATGATTTTACCTGGTTCATTGTATCCAATACAACACCTGCAACGATTAAAACACTGGTTCCACCAATCACGACCGGCATAACGCCACGTGTATTCAAAATGACAGGCAACACACAAACAACAATCAAATATACAACACCAATCGCAGTTGTGCGTGCAACAACATCATCAAGATAATGCATTGTTTGTTCACCTGGACGAACACCTGGGATATATCCACCCATATTTTTCAGGTTTGTACTGGTTTCTTCACTGTTGAATACAACGGCTGTTTGGAAATACGCAAAGAACGCAATCAACACCGTGTACAACAACATATATGACCATGTGCCATATGTAAAGAATCCCAATATTTGTTGAACGAACAAGTTTTCACTTTGAACAAATCTTTGAACAAATGCGGGCAACATCATAATAGATGCTGCGAACACAGGTCCCATAACCCCAGACATATTAACCTTGATTGGTAAATATGAAACGTTGGTATTCATAACACCATTCGCCATTGCTTGGCGTGGGTATAAAATTTGAATACGACGTTGTGCTTGTTCCATGAACGCAATCAATGCGACAATTCCAATTACAAAACCCAAAACCAATGCAATCTTTGCAGGTGACATTTGTCCAACCCCAATCAAAGAAAACAGTTTTGCAATTCCGCCTGGAACTTCCGCGATAATACCTGCGAAAATCAACAATGATGCGCCCTGACCTATGCCACGTGATGTAATCTGTTCAGCCAACCACATAACAAATACGGTTCCGCCAACCAATGCAACGATTGCCGACAATTCAAACGCAAATCCAGGATTTGCAACCGCCGGAACACCGTTAACCGCAGACATAGATTCCAAGCCACGAACAACCGCCCAACCTTGGACCACAGCCAATAATACCGCCAAATAACGTGTATATTGGTTGATTTTAATACGACCAGATTCACCTTCTTTGCGCAAATCGGTCAAAGATTTGCTGGTCGCTGTCAATAATTGGATTACGATTGACGCTGAAATGTATGGGAAAATATTCAAAGCCAACACTGACATACGCGACAATGATCCACCAGAGAACATATCAAACATTCCCATCATACCATTATCACCGTTAAACAAATGCAATACCGCACTGGCATTAACACCTGGTAATGGTATAAACGAACCAATACGATAAACAATCAACGCGCCCAGTGTGAACAAGATGCGTTTTTGTAAATCTGTCAGATTGCCAAAAATATTTTTCAAAAATTTCATTGGATATGAACTTTATGTTTTAACGCACCCAGGGATAAATCCCCAGATGCGCGTTGTTTAATTATTTAGATGCGATTTTTCCGCCTGCTTTAACAATTGCTGCTTCGGCTGATTTAGACCATTTGTCTGCAACAATGTTAACAGCTGTTTTAATTTCACCTTTGCCCAAAACTTTCAAACCATCCAATTTGCGGTTCAAAATTTTTGCATCAAACAAAGAATCCAAAGTGATTTCTTTTTTCGCATCAATTTTACCAGATGCGATAAATTTTTCGATATCACCCAAATTAATTGTTGCATATTCTTTGTGGAAAGGATTGTTAAAACCAAATTTTGGGAAACGACGCAAAATTGGCATTTGTCCACCTTGGAATGTGGCTTGTTTGCGAGAACCAGAACGGGATTTTTGACCTTTGTTACCACGGCCAGATGTTTTACCGTATCCAGATGCCATACCACGACCAACGCGTTTAACGTCTTTACGTGCACCAAAATTATCCATCAATGCATTTAATTTCATTTCTTTTTCCTTTTTGTCCTATGACTATGATATAGTCCTTGTCGCACATAATTCAAGATTATGCACTCGGTTTATTTTAATTATTTTGCTTCGGCAACTTCTTCTATTTTTTTACCGTCACGACCAGCAATGATTTCTGCGACTGTTTTGCCACGACGTGCAGCAACAGTTTTCGGAGAATTCATTTTTTCAAAAGCCAAGAATGCAGCGCGAATCATATTGTTTGGATTATTTGAACCTTGTGATTTAACAACAACGTCTTGGACACCCAAACATTCAAATACTGCACGCAATGCACCACCAGCAATGATACCAGTACCAGGAACAGCACTGCGGACAACCAATTTGCTGGCGCCATATTTTGCAGAACTGTCATGATGCAATGTACGACCTTCTTTCAAAGGAACGCGAATCATTTTTGCTTTTGCTGCTTTTGTTGCTTTTTGAACAGCGGCTTGAACTTCCAAAGCTTTACCTTTGCCAAAACCAACTAAACCAGATTTATCACCAACAACAACCAATGCAGAGAAAGACATATTACGTCCACCCTTCACTGTTTTGGAAACGCGGTTGATAGAAACTAATTTATCTACCAAATTATCTGATTGTAATTTTTTTTCATCAAAACGTGCCATTGTCTTTTGCTCCATCTAATTAAATTTTCATTCCGTTTGCGCGCATAGAATCGCCCAAAGCTTTTACACGACCATGATATAAATAACGACCACGATCGAAATAATAATTATCTTTGATACCGGCTTTGGCCATACGTTCTGCAAAAATTTTGCCCAACATTTCAGCCCCAGCGATATTCCAACCTTTGCCTTTGAAATCTTTTTCTTTCGAAGATGCAGCACACAATGTGTGTCCTTTTACATCATCGATAGCTTGGATTTCAATATGACGATCCGAACGGAATACTGACAAACGGATTTTGCCAGGATTCTTTCTTTTTAACGCACCGCGATTTGCCAATGTACGTCTTTCATCAGAAGATAAATGTCTTAACATTTTATTTTTCCTTATTTTACTATCCCCGTAACAGCGGGAATTATTTATTATTTCTTTTTACCTTCTTTGCGACGGATATATTCGTCTTTATAGAAGATACCTTTACCTTTATATGGGTCTGCCTTGCGGATTTTGTGAATCTTGTCAGCAAATTGTCCCAACAAATTCTTGTCGATACCAGAAATTGTGAATTCTGTTGGTGTTTCACCCATTGTTACTGTCAAGCCAGCTGGGATTTCCATATTTACATCATGTGAAAAACCAACAACCAGTGTAAAGATGTTACCTTTGACAGATGCTTTATAACCAACACCTTTCATATACATAGCTTTTGAAAAGCCTTCGGATACACCTTGAACTGCGGCTTTGATGTTACGTGTCATTGTTCCCCACATTGCACGTGATGCTTTGTCTTCTGCATCTTTTGGTGTAACAACAACATGACCATCTTCAACTTTGATATCAACCAAATGAGCGTTCTTTGTGTCTAATGTAATTTTCAATTCGCCCTTTGGACCTTTTACAACTATAGCGTTATCTGTCAATTCAACCGATACGCCATTTTTAATTTCTACTGGATATTTTCCTGCACGAGACATAACGATTTCCTTTTGATTAGATAACTTTGCATAAAACTTCACCGCCGACATTCATCAAGCGCGCTTTGTGATCTGTCATAACACCATTTGGTGTTGAAACGATTGCAATACCCAAACCATTCAAAACACGTGGCATTTTCGCACATGACGAATATACACGACGACCTGGTTTTGAAACTGTTGTGATTTCTTGGATTGCACCGTTACCGTTGACATATTTCAATTCGATAACCAAATTGGTACGTTTTTCATCAACGTTTTCTTGACGAAAATCTGTAATAAAACCTTCGTCTTTCAATACAGCCAATACTGCTGCACGTAATTTACTGTTTGGAACAGATACGATTTCTTTACCTGCATTTTGACCATTGCGGATGCGGGTAATCATATCTCCGATTGGATGTGATATTGACATATTTTACTCCTTGTTTTTGCAAGAATTTCTTCCTGCGCTTGGGCTGCATTGTCCACAGCTTGCATTAAATTAATATTACCAACTGGACTTGCGAACACCTGGTAATTTACCTTCGGACGCCATTGTGCGAACCTGTTGACGGCACAAACCGAACAAACGTGAGAAACCACGTGCACGACCTGTGATTGAACAACGATTGTGTAAACGTGTTGGATTTGCGTTGCGTGGCAACTTTGCCAATTTTTTCATGGCATCCATACGTTCTTCTGGGGTTGCATTAACGGACATCTTCGCTTTAATTGCTTCGCGTTTTTTTGCATATTGCGCGACCAATTTTTCACGTCTTTTTTGTTTATTTATCAACGCTAATTTAGCCATCTTTATTTCCTTATATTATTTCAAAACCAATGGCAAGCCGATTTTTGTCAGCAATGCACGGGCTTCATCATCTGTTTTTGCTGTTGTAACGATAACAATATCCATACCACGGATAGCATCAATTTTATCAACAGAAATTTCTGGGAATA
>CAMOXB010000064.1 GCA_946628805.1 uncultured Pseudomonadota bacterium | reverse complement strand
TTTTGGTTCTTGGTTATACGGCAAGAAACAATAAACGAAGTTTTTTGGTTCGACAATGAGTTTGTGTTTGCAAATAAAATGCAGCAAACACATTACGAATGCGGCACAGCCACACATAAAATGTGTGTGCGAGCCAACCCAATACCACCCACCAAAATAAAAAACGGGACTTTATGTCCTGTTTTTTTGTTTTATTAAAAATTTGATTTATGATTTTTATATACTAGAATATACAGGCATAAAACACAAAGGACACGTATATGACAAAAAAATATCTTATTACATCGGCATTACCATATGTGAATAATAATTTGCATATTGGGCATTTGATTGGTTGTTTATTACCATCGGACGTTTATGCACGTTTTTGTCGCGCAATGTCCCGCGATGTTTTGTTTGTATGCGGTTCTGATGAACATGGGACAACATCTGAAATTGGTGCACGTCGTGAAAATTTACCAATCGAAGAATATGTTGATAAATATCGCGCGCTGCACGCACAATCTGTTCGTGATTTTAATTTGTCTTTTGATGTTTTTGGACGCACACATACACAATTACACGAAAAATTAATTCATGATTTATTTAAACGCCTTGATGATAATGGTATGATTATTGAAAAAACATCGACCCAGCCATATTCTGTTAATGAAAAACGTTTCTTGGCAGACCGATATGTTATTGGAACATGTCCAAAATGTGGTTATGACCACGCATATGGAAACGAATGTGAAAAATGTGGTTCTTCATTAGACCCATCGGATTTGATTAATCCACACAGTGCCGAAGACCCAAATTCACCGGTTGAAATGCGCGAAACAAAACACCTTTATTTCAAATTAAGCGCAATGCAAGACAAACTTAAACAATGGGTTGATTCACGTCAGGGCTGGCCAAAGACTGCAACCGCGATTGCCAATAAATGGTTAAGCGAAGGTTTGCACGACACCCCAATTACACGCGATTTGAAATGGGGAATTCCTGTGAATAAACCTGGATTCGAAGATAAAGTATTCTATGTATGGTTTGATGCACCATGGGGCTATGTTTCAATTTCCCAAGCTGCGAACAAAGATTGGGAATCGTGGTGGAAAAATCCAGATTGCCATTACACACAATTTATGGGTAAAGATAATGTTTCGTTCCATGCGGTATTTTTCCCATCACAAGAACTGGCAATGAACGATAACTGGAAAACTGTTGATGTATTGAAAGCCGTTAATTTTATGAACTTTAATGGCGCAAAGATATCAAAATCAACCGGGAATGGAATATTCTTGGTTGATGCAATCAAAGATGCACCAAGTGATGCATGGCGTTATGCATTGTTGGCATCTGCCCCTGAAACAGACGACACAGATTTTACAATCAATCGTTTTGCGGAAATTGTTAACAAAGATTTGAACGGTATGTTGGGGAACTTTGTATCACGTGTTTGCAAATTATCAAATAAGAACTTTAGAAACATCATTCCAAAATCTGGCGAAATAGATAACGAATTAAAATCAAAGATTGATGAAAAATTAGGCGAATTAACCGATGCACTGGAAAAGTGTGAATTGCGCGCGTCTGTATTTGCACTGCGCGGATTATGGGCAATTGGAAATGAATATATGACCGAACGCGAACCATGGACTTTGGTTAAAAATGGTGATATGAATGCGGCACAAAATGTATTGAACACTTGTTTTCAATTGATTGATTTTTATGCGCGTGTATCCGCACCATTTATTCCAGATACTGCAAACAAAATGCAAAATATATTTGCAGACAAACACGATTTATCATGGCCAAATGAATTTGAAACACGTATTGCAGATGGCACAGAATTCACAATTCCCGAAAATTTATTTGAACGAATTGATGATGCGCGCGTTGCCGAATTAACCGAAAAATATTCATCAAAGAAAGAAACACCACATCTGACCGTTGTAAAAATAACAGACGTAAAAAATCATCCATCACGCGACGATTTACATATTGTAACCGTTAATGATGGAACAAAGGATTATAATGTCGTATGTGGCGCACCAAATGTTAGCGTTGGTATGATTGTTGTCTTTGCACCAATTGGCGCAATTATTCCACAAACCGGCAAACCAATTAAACCACGTAATGTCGCAGGCATCGAAAGCCACGGTATGCTTTGCAGTGGTGCCGAATTAAAGGTATCTGACGACGATTCTGGACTTTATATTGTCCAAGATAAAACACCAGGCCAAACATTTTAAAGGCAAATAATATGGCATATAATCTTGAAAATTCTTATCATGCAGTAAAAGTATGCAAATTACATACAAACAAAAGTAACAGTTCCGGTGTAATGTTGTCTTTTGGGTGCACATCGTGCAGATTTGAACAAGATTGTATACACATAAAACACAAACAAGATAAATGTTTTGTTGCAATTGATTTTGCAAAAATATTAAAAGGTTATTGCAAAGGACATGTAAATTCTTTTTATTCTGATACTTTTTACATAAACACTAATCCGCGTCGCACAAGAATATTTTTTAACCTGATGAAAAAAGCATTAGAAGAACAATATTCAAAATGAATAAAACAAAATTAATTTTAATGTCTTGTTGTGCGCCATGTTCGTGTGGTGCAATTAAACAATTGGCAAACGGCGAAATTGACGGTATTGACGATTTTATTGTTATGTTTTTTAACCCAAATATTTTTCCAGAAAGCGAATATCAAAAACGTTTACATGAACAAATAAAATACTGTGAAAAATTGGGTGTAAAATACGTTATTGGCGATTATAATCACGACGATTGGCGCGAACATGTTCGTGGGCTTGAAACCGAACCTGAACGTGGCGCACGATGCAGCAAATGTTTCGCATATCGTTTTTGTTATGCGCACGCATACGCAAAAAAGCACGGATATAATGCAATCGCATCGGTGTTTGGTGTATCGCGCCACAAAGACCAACACCAGGTTGATAATTCTGCACAACAATCGTGCGGTGAAATTGAATATCTGCCAATAAAATGGAACGAACAATTGCGCCAGGAAATCAATCGTGAATCTGAATTTTATCGCCAGAATTATTGCGGTTGCGAATTTTCAATACGTAAATAATAAAATTGCATTTTGCTTTTAATTTTCTATAATTTTATTGATATATAACAAAAGGACACATATGTCATCGATTTATGTATTTCCGGGTCAGGGCGCACAAAGCGTCGGAATGGGCAAAGATTTATATGAAAACAATGCTACCGCGCGCGCTGTGTTTGATGAAATGGATATGGTATTGGGCGAAAAATTATCCGATATTATTTTTAACGGTCCAATTGAAACATTGACATTAACTGCAAATGTTCAGCCGGCAATATTGGCAACATCAATTGCAATGTTTCGTGCGGCAAATTTACCAATGGCAGATTATGTTGCCGGACACAGTCTGGGTGAATACACCGCACTTTGTGCCGCAGGTGCGATATCTTTGGCGGACGCGATTAAACTGGTTCGTCTGCGTGGTGATGCAATGCAAAATGCTGTCCCGGCTGGCATGGGTGCAATGGCGGTAATACTGGGTTTGGAATATGACGTATTAAAAAGTGTTTGTGAACGTGCCGAATCCGAAACAGGGACTATCGTTGATATTGCAAACGATAATTGCCCGGGGCAAATTGTTATATCGGGTGCAAACGACGGAATTGAGCGTGCAATGGAATTGGCAAAAGATGCCGGTGCACGTCGCGCAATGAAATTGGCATTGTCTGTTCCACCGCATTCACGTTTAATGGAACCTGTGATTGAAATTATGAAGACCGCATTGGATTCAATTGAAATAAAGACACCGATTGTTCCAATTATTTCAAATAAAACTTGTCAACCTATGATGGATGTTAATGAAATCAAAGATGCATTGCTTTATCAAATAACACATGGCGTTCGTTGGCGCGAAAGTGTTTTGAATATGGAAAAAATTGGTATTGATGATTTAACCGAAATCGGACCAGGCGAAGCATTAATTGGTATGACAAAACGTACAACTGACAAAATTAACGCACATAAATTGGAGATTTAAGATGTTTGATTTAACAAATAAAGTTGTTTTAATTACTGGCGCAACTGGTGGTATTGGTGGTGCAATTGCAAATCAAATGAAAAACGCCGGCGCAACCGTTGTTGTAACAGGGCGCAATTTGGAAAAGTTATCATCATTTGATGATTCTTTTATAAAAATTCAATCTGATTTATCAGCAGATGGCGCGGCGGAAAAATTAATTGCCGACACAATTGAACGTGCCGGTCGCATTGATGTTTTAATTAACAATGCCGGTATCACAGCCGATACATTAATGGTGCGTATGAGTGATGAACAATTTGATAATGTTTTGAATACTAATTTGCGTGCAACATTTAAAATGTGTCGTGCGGTAATTATGCCAATGATGAAACAACGTTTTGGTCGTATTATAAATATGGCATCGATTATCGGCGTTATTGGTGGTGCAGGCCAGGCAAACTATGCCGCATCCAAGGGCGGAATTATCGCAATGACAAAATCTATTGCCGCCGAAGTTGCTTCGCGTGGAATTACTGCAAATGCAATTGCGCCTGGATTTATTAAAACACCAATGACTGATGTTTTAAGTGATGAATTAAAAGAAACATATTTGAAACAAATACCGGCGGGACGCTTTGGTGAACCAATTGATATTGCAAACGCATGCGTATTTTTGGCAAGTGATGAATCATCATATATCAACGGTCAAACAATTCATATCAACGGTGGCATGGGACGTTTTTAATTATGCAAAATTATGATATGATTGTTATTGGTGGTGGACACGCTGGGGTGGAAGCGGCGGCTGCATCTGCACGTCGTGGTGCAAAGACTTTGTTATTAACAATGCGCGAAAGCGATATTGGTGCGATGTCTTGTAATCCATCAATCGGTGGTCCGGGAAAATCACAAATGGTTGCCGAAATGGCGACTTTTGGTGGTGTTATGCCAAATGCCGCAGATAGCGCAGGCATTCATTGGCGTACACTTAATGCGACGCATGGCGCGGCAACACAAGCCCTTCGCGCACAAATCGATCGTAACTTTTATCATAATGCGGTTATGCGTATATTAAAAGCAACACCAAACCTTACTGTTGTTTTTGACAAGGTTGAAAAACTGGATTTACAAAATAAAACAATAAATGATAAATATACCGCAAAATCGATTGTATTAACGACTGGGACTTTTCTGGGTGGGTTGGTTACACGCGGAAATGAAAAGATTGAATCGGGTCGTTTAATGGACAATGGCGAATACCAGGAAAACGACAATCATATTTCAAATGTCTTGTGTGAAAACGGTTTTGAATTATTGCGATTAAAGACTGGAACGCCGGCGCGTATTTATCGTGATTCGATTGATTTTTCTGTATGTGAATTACAGCCGGGCGATACACCACACGATTGGTTTGGATTGGGTGATAAAAATAATACAATAAA
>CAMOXB010000063.1 GCA_946628805.1 uncultured Pseudomonadota bacterium | reverse complement strand
TCAAAAGATTATGGCGTGTTTAACAGACTATTGTGGCGATACAACAATTGTTCCAGGCAAAACATCGGGACGTTGTATGTACGCAATTGAAAGCGAACTGTATAATTAAACATTGCTTTTTCTGCAAAAAGATACATCGATTTTATTACCACAATATAACACAATAACTAAAAATGGTTCTGGCGGTATGAATACTGCGGCACGTCTTTGCCCATCATATGTTCAGCAAGAATTAATGTCATATTTATCAATGGCGAATATGGCGGATAAATTAACAAAATCTCATTCTGATTTATGCGTTCAACGCCGTCGTGAATTAGAAGCCGCCATGGCATGTCATTCGGTCGCATTGGCATACGGAAACGAAACAAACAGTATGTTAACAACTATGTTAACTGATTATTGTGGTGCCGGTGTTCCAGGCGGTTCGGCAGAAATGGTAACACGTTTCGCAAATGCTGGAAACGTTGGTGCGAATATTTGGGGCTGGGCGGAAAAGGTTGTCAGCCTGGATTTGAATTCCAAGGGTGCAAATTGGGAATCTGCAATTGATGCCGTCTTGGCCAGTTATACAAACCGTATGAATTTGGCGTGCGGTGATAATATGCAATTAAATACTGTTCAACACGCGACAACAACAAACACAACACCAAATTTACAAAATGCAGTTGCGATTGTTGCAAACGTTGCATTTCCATCTGCAACACCAAGTACGGCTGAAAAACCGGGCAATTGGTCAACATATATGGAAATAACATCTATGTCTGAAATATATGATTATGCCACCGCGAACCAGGTTGTCCAGGCAGGCTTAACAAACAACGCACTGACACAAAATGCCTTCTTAAGTTCTGCACAAATGGACAATATGCAAAAGGCGTATAAAACTGGAACAAAAGTGTTTGTTATCCGCGACAGCGCGCGTTGCTATACTGTGCCGGTTGCGACATTGACACAAACAGAAACATCGATAATCGCGCAAACATTTGCAAACTGTGTCAGCCGATAAATTTAACGAAAAAAATCTTATACCCGTCTTGCAGGCGGGTAATTTTTTTGATATAATAAAGACTATGAAATTAACACGTCGTCAGCTTTTGAAAAATGCAACATTTACCGCGATGGTGATTGGTATTGCACCACGTGTTGCATTGTCTGCGCCAAATACATTACGTTCATTGCGCACAGGGGCCCAGCCGGGCGGTAAAACACGTCTGGTTATCGAAACGGCAACGCGTCCGTCGTATAATATCACATATGGCGATAAACAATTTACGGTTAATTTATCAAACACGAACGGCAGCGCGAACGTAAGCCCTAAATTGGCGAACGGCACATTGATAAAACGCCTGACCCAGATTCAAGACGGAACGAAATTACAGGTATCGGTTGCGTTGTCTGGATTAATTGACGCGATTGAAAAGAACCAGATTATGATTTTGGAACCGAACGGCGATAACGACTATCGTTTGGTGATTGATTTTACGTCTGGAACGGGGCGCGGAATAACAAATACATCGACAACGACAACGACTGTTGCGAAAAGCGCAACACCAACAACCACAAAATCCACAACAACATCATCATCGAATAAACAGCGCATAATTGTTATCGATGCTGGACATGGTGGCAAAGATCCGGCTGTATAGGCAAGGGCGGAACCCAGGAAAAAACTGTGGTTTTATCGGTTGCGAAAAAGTTAAAGAAAAAATTAGATGCGAACGGTTATAAAACATACCTGACACGTTCAACAGACGTATATCTGAAATTGGGCGAACGTGCCGAATTCGCAGAAAAGAAACATGCAGATTTATTTATATCGTTGCACGCGAACGCGAACCCAAGTCGTGATATGAAAGGCTTTTCGATTTATACATTATCAGAAAAAGCATCTGACGAAGAAGCACAAAAATTGGCGGATTCAGAAAATGCGGCTGATAAAATTGATGTTGATGGATTTGAACAATTTTCCAAAGATATTCGTGTTGCGCTTTCGTCATTGCAACAACGTGCGGTTGCGGAATTAAGGGAAGAATACGCAAACGGATGTGCAAAATCAATGAACCGCGCATCAATTGTTCAGCAAAAGGGTCCGTCGGTTCGTCATGCGCCATTTGCAGTGTTGCGTTCGACTGTGCCGGGGGCATTAATTGAATTGGGACATTTGTCGAACAAAGGCGAAGAAAAATTATTAAAATCTGACGCGCACCAAAACAAATTGGTTGATGCAATTGCAAAATCCGTAAACGCTTACGATTTTGATGTTTAATTTTTATTTCCCATACGTCGTATCATCACACACATAATATACCAATCCCATTTTTTATATACATACAGAAATTCCCCGCCCGGGGGGGGGCGAAGCACCGGGGAGGGTTGGTTCGCCCCCAGTGTGGGGGAGTGCCGTCGCAGACGGGAGGGGGTTATTTATCGTGTGTATGTGCTATCATCACAGACATAATACACTGTGCCGTCGTATTCGATTTTCAGGTAACGTTCTGTGCCGGCGTTCATCGGTGTAGGTGTTGTCGTCATATTTGCATAAAATATTCCGTCGTCCATACCAACGTTTAATGACGGTGTGGTTAATTTTGTTGATTTCAGATAAACCATATCATCGCCAATATGTAATATATGTCCATAGCATATACTTGACCCCGCCGGCGCATTTCCGTTGGTGCATTGTTCAATTCCTTGATTTGTTGTTTCGTTAAATGTATACGTCCCGCCGGTGCAATAACTGTTTTGTGGACATATCGTGCAAGAATCCACATTTGCGGGTAAATAATAGCCCGGATTACAATTATGAACATTTGGACTAAAGAATCCATTCATTCTGTGTCCAGTGTTTGCGGCACAAGTATTTTTTATATCATACGAAATATACGGATTATCATTATCAATAACCAATCCGACGGCATTTACAGTGTTTGCTTCAAATGTTCCGCCAGGACAAGTATAGCCGTCTGGACACGGAGCACAGGTCGATGATGATGCAGGTAAAAAATATCCAGCCGAACATGTAAAACTTTTTGGCACCGCATACAAGCGGCGATAGCCATTTACACCACACATATTTGTAAAATCACTAACCGTTTCCGCAAATGCCGGCGCCACAAATATCAAAGAAAATAAAGCAGATATCTTTTTCATATCGAATTAATTTATATCGTATAATCCAGCACGAAACGTAGAAGATGTTTGAAGCGCGTTTTGGCATTTTTCAGTACAAACCGCCACACACCAAGCCGCAGAAGAACCGCTACTATTAGAAAAAACCCAAGGCGAAAACTTTGGTTCATAAACAATCTTTGATCTCGTTGGTCTAAATTCAACAACACGACACCAACAATTGCTTCCCGAATCCTTTTGAGTATTTAGACCATTGTCAAAAGCCTGTTGATTATTTCTAGTTGAACTGCATAAAATTTCACCGTATACAACCCCATAACTAAACGTTACCTGCCATGTCCGCGCACTGCTATTAGACGAACCACTGGTCCCGTTTATCGATGCATCTAATGTTGATAAATCGTATATCGCCGGTTGCCAACCAGAAAATGTATGTCCAAACTTTTCGGGCAGCTCAGGCATTGTTACATCCGCGCCAGATTCACACGATGTTGTTGCGTATAATTTGCCTTCGACATACCATTTCGTCGTTTCTGTTTGCGAATGTGCTGTGGTTGATATAAATATTGCGGTTAGTAAAAATATAATTCGTTTCATTGTTTGTTCTCCTTAATTAACCCCTGTGGGACTCCATCCCTACAGCGAGGCCAATCCGCTTTCGTGCTTCGCACTACAGCGAGATAAATTCGCTTTCGCTGACGCTTCAGCGAGATTTAAATACCGCCAGAAAATC
>CAMOXB010000062.1 GCA_946628805.1 uncultured Pseudomonadota bacterium | reverse complement strand
TATTATAATAAAACCAACAAAACAAGGAAAAACAATATGAAAACAAGCGGAATCTTTTTACCATTTTGGCAATTATTTGCTGCGATTTTCGCGTGGTATTTATTTGTCGAAGGCTTGAAAAAACTGGGATTGGTAAAAAGTAAATAAAATAGTTGCGTTTTTCAAAAACATATGATTAAATAGGGTGCAGCAAAAGGATTTAAACTATGGCAACAAAAAGAACATATCAACCATCAAAAACACGTCGTGTAAAAACACATGGTTTTCGTGAAAAAATGGCTACAAAATCTGGACGCGATGTTTTGAATCGTCGTCGCGCATGCGGTCGCAAACGTTTGGCCGTATCTGCTGTTAATTAATTGATGGCAAGATTTATTAAATTAAAAACGCCCGATTGGGCGTTTTTTTATTGTTCGTCCCAATGACAAACTATGTTCGCATGTTCGATTTCATCGGTCATAATCTTATGACGTGTTGTGTTGCCATCAAATGCAACCTCTATCCGGACGGTTGGGGTATTTGGATTTATTTCACGTTCGAAATATATATCAATCCCACGCAGTTTATGTTTATTGCGATATTCAAATCCGACGCTTTCTGTTGCCCATACGGTATAAACCGCATTATTTATATGTTGATTAACATCAATATCATCAAAACGGCACGCCATAACATGTGTCTTGGTCGGGATAAAGTCTGTTGCTTTGTCAAAGTCGCGTTCCCAAACACGTTCATCAATTCCACCCCAATCTGGGATATAATCATTTATACGAACCGGACGACGTGTTTCCAGGTTTATCAAAACCCATTGCGAAATTGCGCGAATCTTCAAATTCCCGTGTTCGTCCCTTATTTCAAAATCACGTTCCGAACGAACACCACCCGGGATTGTTGGCCATGTTGTGTATATTAATTTTTCTTTGGCGCGTGGCATATCAATCACATCAACAAACATATGTGTAACAACCCATGCAATATTACGCGCATGACAATATTCACGTCCCGCCCCCAAAAGGTCTGCATGTTTGCCTGCCAAGCCTTGCAATTCATTCATTATCATAATTGGACGCATAAGACCGTATCTGTCGCACTGATACGATTTTAATATATGTTCTTCGACCAGTTTTGTTGCCATTTTAACCCTCCAATTTTTTTAGCCTAGGCAATTATTCTTTATTTTATAAAAACATTAAATTGGTTTCTTTTCCCAACGTTATTTCAATCAAAATTCTACACTTTTTTAACATAAAATCAAACAAATAAACGGTAATATGTTCCTAGTGAAATCTGCATCAATAAATCATATTATTTTACATAGATAATATGGAGAGAGATTTTATGAACAAGATTATAAAAATGCTTATTACCGAAACGATTCACAACAATCGATTAATCCGAACATCTGTTCCAATGGGTGATAAATACACAATTATCGACAAATCACGAAATGAAATATTATCTGTTATAAACGGATGGGCAACAAATGATTACAGTGTATCTGTAAATCATAAAACCGTGCTTTCTGTGCGATGGGACCAAACAAACAGCAAACCATTAACCCCAGATCAAAAAGATATGGTCGATATAATCAATGCATGCAAAGAAAAAATCGACCTGCAAGAAACCGCACAAACAATGAATGCACGCGAATTAGAAATGGCAAATTTCCTGCAACAATCATTATGCAACGTAAAAAATTAAATCGCATGCACAACACGACAAAACGAAACCGCGTAAACCGCCGATGCACCGGCACGACGCAACACACGATTTAATTCATAAAATGTCGCACCCGATGTCATAACATCATCAACCAATAAAATCTTTTTGCCCGAAATATTTTTTGTATTCAAAACATCAAACACACCATGCACATTTTCACGTCTTTGTTTCGCGCTTTTATGTCCCATATCGTGTCTGTATTTTCGTGAAATTGAATCAACATCTAATACGGCATTAAAATATTTTGCAATTGGACGTGCCAGTAATGTCGCCTGGTTATAACCACGTTTGAATAATCGTTTATACGCCAATGGCACAGGCAACACAACATCAATATCCAGATTCAAATCACGCAACGAATTTATCATCGCATTTGACATTAATGTTTGATATTTTAAACAACTGGCATGCTTGAACGGCAACATTATATTCTTTGAAACATCATCATAAACACATGCACTGCGAATAAAATCTAAATCACATTCGCCCGCGGCACAATGTGGACATAATGGTTTTAATCCCAAATCCAAATCCGCTGGAAACGGGTATCCACATTTATAACATTTTGGATTTGATATCCAATTAAATTCAGACCAACATTTTGCACATAAATTTCCGTGCATACCAACAAATTCGCCACATACCGGACAAAGCGGTGGATATAAAAATTCAATTAAACGTTTGAAAAAATTTACCACGACATACTTTTATATGTTTTCTTGGAAACACTGTCCCCAAACATATTACGTTTTTGCTGTGTCAATGATTCAAAAGTATCACCAGAAATTATACGCAAAACAAATTCATCACCATCACGTTGTGATAATACCGGGACAATACGTTGTTCGGCAACACCTGTATCGCGTAATACTTGTTCAACAATTGCCAAACGACGTGCCGCCAATTTACGCGAATCTTTATCATGTGTTGACGATTCAGGAATTGCGATTTGAATTGCACGTTTTGGATTATTTACAACAATAGACGCGGTTTCATTTAATAAATTATAATTTTCACGTGATAAACCACTATCCCCATTAAAGAAGGCTATTTTTATTTCCATTGGACGAACACCTGCATCCATTTCTGATAAATCGCGCGCTGCGCTGAATCCTTCCATTGATGTGGTCATATCACTTACTGTATCGAATCTATCATCAGCATATGTGGAAAGATGTTTATTTTCCGACAGATATGTTTTCTTAAATGCCTTTTTTAATTCGTTTGGCGACATTTTTTTCATATCATTATTAACCGATGCGATTTTTGGTTCTGCAACATTAGTTGATGAACGCACTGTCTTTGGTGTATCCATTGCAACAACATTACGACGAACAGTCACAGAACGTGCTTCATCATCATTTGTATTTCTTGGAACAACATTTGATTCACCCATAATTGGTGTTCGCACCGCGATTGGTCGTGCATTTGCAATTTGTGATTCTTGTTGTAATTGGCTAAGGCGTGCAACCTCTTCCCGTAATTGTTTTAATTCCGCCATTGCTTCATCACGCGCAACACGCGGTACAACATTTGTTGATGCAATTTTAACAGGTTCTTTATTATCAATAAATTCTTCGGGTAATTCTGCATCTGAATTTATCACGGTAATTTCATCCATACGTGGCATACGCAATGGCGCATCCGAATTGCGCGCCCACAAATCAGAACTTGGACGGTTTGGTTTTAAAACATCAGCCTTTGCAATATTTGTATTTGTTTTTTTCGCACTGCGCGCAACAACTTTTTTGTCGGCTTTCTTTACAGGTGCAACCGCAATGTTTTTTTCCGGGACAATTTCTTCGCCAAAAATAGCACGCGCCGAAACATTCCCACGCGACACATCAACAACCGGCAAATACGCAGAAATCCCGGCATTTACACACATAAAATACAACAACAAAGATGACGAAAAATATTTCATTCCTTTCCTTCCTTGATTAATCATAGAACAAATCAGGAAATCGGGGCAAGAAAAAAATGCCCAAACGGGCATTTTTTATTTTGTTATTGTGTCGGCTATTTTTTTCACCGCCAGATTTTTCACGCACGCCTTTTGCGCCATCTTGTCAAGGCGCGCCGGATTATCAAACAAATCATCCAAGGTTGCCGTTAACCATTTTGCGGTAAATTTAGACTGTTCAATATTAAAACCGCCGCCCAATTTTGCAAAAGACGCCGCATTTGCCGCCTGGTCTGGATTAATATTTAACGGAACTAATATCGCCGGACGACCAATTGTTTCCAATTCGATAACCGTGCTGGCACCACTGCGCCCGATAACCAAATCTGCATCAATAATTGATGACGCCATATCACGAATAAACGATAACACATTCGCATGAATTTTATGTTCTGCATAAAAGCGTTGTAATTTTTCAACATTTTCTGGACGTGTCTGATGTGTTATGAATATTTTCTTGTTCTTCATCTTGGAAATAGCAATCGGAACAATTTCATCAAGAATTTGTGCGCCCAATGAACCACCTGTAACCAAGATTTTATTTTCGTGCTTTAATGGTGCATTTGCATTTTTAATAAAATCTTCACGCACAGGCAACCCAGTATAAACAATGTTTGCTTTTGATTGTTTTGGCATACCTTGGACGGTTTCAAAACTGGTCATCAGTGTTTTAACCCATCGCATTGAAAACTTATTTGCACGACCAATTGCCGCATTTTGTTCATGTAAAAATGTTGGTATTTTCCAAACGTGCGCTGCAAATACCGCCGGCACAGACGCATACCCACCAAACGCAACAACACGTTGTGGGCGAAATACGGAAAATCGCAATATCAATGCAACCGCAGACACACCAATTTTTGAAAGTGCGATTAATTGCTTTATTTTTGATTTTGCACCGACCCCAGATGCCCAAACAAAAGCAACGCGTGCATGTTCAGGCTTTCCATTTTTAACCATATCCCAAACACGACCATCTGTTGAAATTGTTATTTTATGTCCACGTTTTTCCAATTCTTTTGCCACACTAAGTGCCGGAAACACATGTCCACCTGTTCCTCCTGTTGCAATCCATATTTTCATTTTTTACCCCCAAATTTAATTATTCCATGTGTCTTCGCGAACCAACGCCAAGACAATCCCGAACAATATGCAAAATGTTATAAACGAAACACCACCATATGATACAAAAGGCAATGTCATACCTTTGTCGACAAACAAATGTAGTGCCGTCATTAAATTAAAGCATATCTGTCCACCAAAAAGCGCCGCCGCACCTGCGACAGTATAAACAACAAATTCATCTTTTGCCGATGCGGAATGTTGAATTAATTTATTCAAAATAAAAAACAATAATATAATCAAAGCACACGCGCCAATTGCACCCCAATCTTCGGCAATTGATGAAAAAACAAAATCATTTGTAGATTCTGGCAATACATCTTTGACATATGCTTCGTCACCACTGCCAAAAAGACCGCCATGTTTTATCGAATTAATTGAATACCATGCCTGGGTATACGGAACAATATCAAAGATATGTGCGGCACGCGAACGAATATGTGGCATGAACATTAATGCCGCCGCCCCCAGCAACACAACAGAACCAAACATCGCAGGCATTAATTTCCATGGGAAACCGGCAACAAATAACATAACAAATAACACACCAACATATAACGTTGCCGTTCCAACGTCTGGGTGCTTAAATATCAAAGCAACACACATCAAGAATATTAACAAATACGGCCACCAACTTTGCCATTTTGCGCGCCACGCATCACGATTAAGGAAAATATCAGAACCGTAAATTTTATGCATCATTGATAAAAACCATGCCGTTATAACGATAAAGAAAGGCTTTAAAATATCAGATGGCATAAATCGCAATCCACCAATATCAACCCAACGAATTGAACCATTGATTCGAATCGGATGAACAAATGTAAACAGCAACGCGCACACGCCACAAATCAATCCAACAACCGATAATTTCATTATCTGTTTTTTATTCAGCATACTGACACAAAACAAACAAATAAGACCGATTGTATACGGCACAAACGCCTTTTTAATATAATAAAACCATGGGTATCCCATACGTGCTGCTTCGGCAGATCCTGCGGTTATCATTGTTATAATTCCGATTGCAACCAGAACCAGAATCATACCCAATAATTTTCTGTCGATTTCAAAATACCATCCGGTTAATTTACTTTCTTCACCGCGCGTAATACGAATCATTTACAACACCCATTATGCAAATTTCAATAATATCAATGCCAGACCTGAAAACAATATTGACATTATGAAAAATCTATCCACGATTTTTGTTTCTGCCCACCCCAGTTCTTCAAAGTGATGATGAATTGGCGCGCGCAAGAATACCCGTTTACCCGTCCCAGATATTTTACGTGTGATTTTGAAAACCATAGTTTGTGTAAACGAAGACAACAAAATCAAAACCATCATACCGGCGGCAATACCCATAATTATTTCAGACTTTAATAACATTGCGACCGTTCCCATAAATCCACCCAATGCCAATGATCCGACATCCCCCATAAATATACTGGCTGGTTTTGCATTAAACCAAAGGAATCCCAGAACCGCACCGAAC
Source organism: uncultured Pseudomonadota bacterium (assembly GCA_946628805.1). Taxonomy (GTDB): domain Bacteria; phylum Pseudomonadota; class Alphaproteobacteria; order Rs-D84; family Rs-D84; genus Enterousia. The sequence continues at coordinate 2,254 of CAMOXB010000062.1, read as the reverse complement.
ACCGCACCCAAGACACCATAAAGTGCACTGGTTTGTGGCAAGAATATAACCGCATCCATAAATCCTGTGCGTGTTGCACCATAAAGAGCAACAACCAACACTATTAAAACCGGCAAGTATAATTTCGACAACATACCGTCCAAACCATCGGTAATATTTGTTGCGTTTGCCGAACCACAGATTACAAAATACGCAAATACATAATACAAAAATCCAACGCCCCATGCCCCCAGCGGTAATTCAATTGTTGACCCAACAACAATCGATAAATTTGGAACATATCCCGGCATTGTTTTGTTAATTAAATACGCCAAAATCGCAACACAGATTGCTTCCAGCCCCAGGCGCATTGATGGTGATAAACCATTTGATGCCTTTTTAGATTGACTGGATATTTTTTTATAATCATCGGCAAAGCCAATTACACCAAACATTACTAATGATGACAATGCAATCCATCCTGTCGCATTATGCATTGGCATAAACAAAAGCGACGCAACAAAAATTGCAATCAAAATCAAAACACCACCCATTGACGGCGTGCCGGCTTTCTTGCGATGTTCGGCGGGGACATTTTCACTGATTGGTTGACCCTGACCCTGAATTTTATGCATAAATCGAATAAAAGTTCGACCGAACACAATCATAATCATAAACGCCATTGCAAACGATGCAGCAAATTGTGTCCAACCACTGGCAAAGAATTGAAAACCACGGCTTATTAAAAAATCAGTCAGCATAAAAAACTCCTTTTCATGCTGACTATTTTATCACAAAAAAACGACTAAATAAACGAATATAAATATATTTTTAGAATATACCACCAACGACCGCCTGTTGCGAACGCGTTTCGACATTTTGCGCCGGATTTGGCGATTGACCAGGCTTGAAAAATTCGTTGATAATCATACCATTTGGATCTTTTGATGCCGCAACACCATTATTTCGATTAACACGAACGATATTTAATCCGTCTGGCACTGAAAACGGTTGATTACTTTCATCTTTCAATGCAGTTTTCATAAAGTCCGCAAATACACGTGCCGCCATATGCGACCCCGCACCCTTGCCCAATGGTTTTGGCGTATCGTACCCCAAATATACCCCCGCAATCAAATTCTTGGAAAAGCCAATAAACCAAACGTCTTTGACCATATTAGTTGTCCCTGTTTTTCCGGCAATAGTATGTCCCGCAACGCGTGCCTGTTTCCCAGTTCCACGTTCAACCGCACCTTGCAAGATTGAAACGATTTGATAAAGGCTCTGTGGATCTGACAAAGGTTCAGATTTTGCCGCATCAACCGGTGGCAACATACCATCAAACCATTCGATTTGATTATGCTTTTCACCGTTTAATAAATTACCATATCTGTCTTCGATATAATCGACCATTTTTGGTTCAATCGCACGCCCACCATTTATAAACGCCGAATAACCCAAAACCAATTTTTGCAATGTCGTTTCACCGCTGCCCAGTGCCATTGATTCGTTTATTTGTTTCAAATCTTTTGGATAAACACCAAATCTTTGTGCCACATCAATGGCATCATTTACACCGATTTCTTCCACTAATCGCACAGTCGGCACATTACGCGATGTTTCCAAAGAAAAGCGCAACGGTATATTACCCAAGAATTTTCTGTCGTAATTTTCAGGCTTCCATTCCTTGTTATTTTCGCGCCAACCAACAATTGGTGCATCCAATATTAAACTTTCCGGGCTGTATCCTTTTTCCAGCGCAGCCAAATACACAAAAGGCTTTATCGTTGAACCAATTTGACGATATGCCTGGGTTGCACGATTAAAGGCACTTTCTTTGAACGAACGTCCACCGGTCATCGCTAAGATTCGTCCAGTATGCGGATTCATCGCAATAATTGCGCCCTGTAATTTTGCATCGTTCGCGGATTTATTTTTATTAAATTCGTCTAATTCTTTGCTTAATGCCGCCGCCGCCGCACGTTGTAATTCTGGGTTAATCGTTGTTTTTATATAAAGACCTTGGTTATAAAGTGTTTCGCGCCCAATACTTTCCAATAATTTACGACGCACATCTTCGGCAAAATATTGAAAATCCATTTCCATCTGGGCGGTAAAGCCAGAATTCAAATCTAACGGTTCTGCCATTGCGGCATCTGCCATTTCTTGTGTGATATATTTATCATCAACCATACGACGCAAGACATAGTTTCGACGTTCCACCGCACGATTTCTGTCATTTGGTGCCTTTGGCAGAGACGCCAGGAACGCACAT
>CAMOXB010000061.1 GCA_946628805.1 uncultured Pseudomonadota bacterium | reverse complement strand
AGGGTAGCTATGTTCGGAACAGATAACCGCTGAAAGCATCTAAGCGGGAAGCTGGTCGCAAGATAAGATATCCCCATGAGTTCAGTTCTAGACTAGGACATTGATAGGATGGCGGTGTAAGCCCTGCGAGGGGTTTAGCTTACCATTACTAATCGAACCATTGACTTTTTATCTTTTCGTTTGATTTTCAAACGAATGCTTGAAGAGAGTGTTAAAGATTCTTGACATTGAAGATTTTTAGATTATTATATGTTCGCTGGATTTAATTCTGGTGATTATAGAGCGGACGAAACCCTCTGTTCCATTCCGAACCAGACAGGGAAAAGCCGTATCGCCGATGGTACTTTGACTTAAGTCACGGAAGAGTAGGTCGTCGCCAGAATTAAATCCAGATCGATATAAAAACCGTTTTAGCCGCCCATGTGGCGGTTTTTTATTGGAAAAAGGTATATTGAAAATGAAAAATGAAACAAAACATGGTGTAAAACAAGCCTTTGAAACATTGACTTTGGGTGTCGTTTGTACTTTATTAGTATTATCAATACATCAAAGTTGTTCTGGGGTTGCAGAAAGATTATCTGATAAAAAACCAGAAGCGTCTAAAATTCAAAAAGTTCAAGAATTAAAAAACGATACAATTAATACTTTTAAATTAGAACAAAGAGTTCGTTAATATGATGATTGATATGAAAAATTTTCATTCTAAATTACAAGAAAATGCAAAAGATATTATTATTTTTTCAATGATAATCGGCCTGGGTATTGTCCTTTATCAACATAAAAAAGAAGAAGATAAAAAGCAATCTGTTGCGCCTGTATCAATTGAAAATATGTCGTCGGTAAATGCGGCAAAAACCCAAATAAATGCAATTCGTTTTAATATGAATAATCGTGCGCGCTAGATCGCGGGGGATAATATGAATTTTGTTTTTCCAGATGATTGGTCAAAACTTTCGGACGAACAAGTTTCGGAAAATATCCAATATTTGTCCAAGAATTATAAAAAATATCGTATATCAATTCTTGATGATAAAACAATTCGTATTGGCAATGTTGTGATATGTCGCACACTAAAAAATATCCAAGGTCAGCAAAAAACATGTTTAGATATTAATGGTAAAATATATTGCCGTGAAAGTGCAATTGGCAAAGAAATAATAGATTTGGTCCATGTTGTTAAGATGTATGCTTTGCCGGTAAAACAAAAAGCAAATAATTGGTGGAATAAAAATAAATCAGATGTAAAAACGTTTTTATTGGGCGGTGTTGCGGTTGCGGTGTTATTTATAGGAACATATGTGATTGCAATAATTGCTGATAAATCCAGTGAAAAATCCGCGATTCAAAAGCAAGAACAACTGGATAAACATATTGATGAAAGAATCAAAAGCGCAATTCGCGAATATGATTCAATAAAAACAATCCAATGTAAAGATTCATTAAAATTACGATAAAAAATAACCGCCTTTGTGGCGGTTTTTTTATATACCGAAAATTTTGGCTGCGATTTCACCAATGAAAAATGCAACGATTGAAACAATTGTGCAAATGCACAGCATTTCAAAGAAATGATTACGAAATGCACGCCCGCGATAGAAAATCAAATTAAATACCAAAATTATAAAGATTGCCATTAATACGACTGAAATTGATGTAGCCCATCGATCAACGAATATAAAAAACGGTGATATTAATAAAACGCATGTCGTCATATACGCAACAAAAGTATACAACGCAGATTTTAACGCGTTATTGCGATTTATAGATTTTACCGCCAGATAATTTGCAGCGCCCATTGATAAAGATGCGGTAATTGATGAAATTATACACGAAATGATAATTATATTTGTGTCTGTAAAGGCAAAGAATAATCCGGCAATCAATCCCATTAATGAAACAATTGCATCATGCATACCCAATATAATAGACGATTTAGAATCAAATTTTTTCATGAAAAATATTATAATTATGTAATGCTCTTGTTGCATTAGGTATAAAATCCAAAATTTTTACTTTCATTTATTCTGTGAATATGCTAGCATGATTTTCGTCAGAAAGGGTTTTCTGATGGGGTGTAACGACCCGTTCCGTATTCGTCCGTGGTGACGTTAAAATCTCCAACTGTAATTGGGTTGGAGGGCTGTCGAATATATTGAATAAGGCACACAATTTTAATATGGAATTGTCGTTAACCTCCAACCGCCTTTTTTTAAAGAGCGGTTTTTAAGTTTTGAAAACTGGGGGCAAACATGAAGAAAATAATATTAACAATAATCGCAATATTTATGTGCATGGGCGCATATTCAGAAACGCGCAACCTGAATTGGTATAATGGTGATAATGCATACAGCCAAACAACGTGTGAAATTGGTGGTAATTTGGATGTGCCATCAACAGCACCAACAAAATATGGATACGATTTTGTCGGTTGGGATGTTAAATCTGCAAAGGAATTAAAGAATTTATACTTACGTAACGGTGCATATATTGATACAGAGGTTGTTTTTGACAGTGATGAAATCGAATATGAACTGAAAATGTTGTATCCCAGCAACTTGCAATATAGTTGTTTTTTTGGTGCCGCCGAAAGTTGTTCTACTGGTACAGTATGTAATCAACAAAATAGTGCAGGAAGTATAGGTCTTTGGTACGGAACCGGTAATATACGTCTTCATGTGGGTGGAATGTCTGGTCAAAACGTTTCTTATACATATGATAATAACGCAAATGTATATAATTTATATATAAAAAAATCCAGCAGAAATGTGATTTTTTCTGTAAATGGTGAAGTGTCTCGTTTTTCGTTATCTGGCACGCTGGCTTCAAATCTTAATATATACCTTGGTAAAGTAAATTGTGGTACCGGTGGTAGTTGGCGGTGTGGTGGAGAAGCCACAATTTATTATTTTCGTATAAAGAAAGACGGTGTGTTGGTTCGGGACTTTGTGCCAGCAATTGATCCAAACAGTGTGGTTTGTTTTTACGACCGTGTCGAAAATAAATTTTATTATAACGCCGGTGGTGCGGATTTTGTTGCCGGTCCAGTGGTGGAATAGTCTATGAAAAAAATATTTATTTTATCTTTATTTTTTATTTATCCAACATATGCGGATTTATTTACGTCGGATATTATTGATGGATGTACGTCTGAGGTTTTAGGTTTTACCGATACTGTGTCGATAAATGCAGTGTTTACACCAAAACAATTTACATGCGAATCTGGTAAATATTTACCTGTTGCAAGTGTTAGTTGTGAAGCGTGTCCGGTTGACGCAATATGTACGTCCGGTACGTATTCGTTTAATGAAAAACGAAGCGGTGGGATTACATATAATTCGTTATTAACACAAAGCAATATAAAAGGTTGTGATGAGGCACTGATTGGTTTTACCGATACTGTATCAATAAATGCGGTATTTGAACCAAAACAGATTGATTGTGTGCCCGGATATTATCTGGTTGGAAATTCTGAAACATGTACAATATGCCCACAAAACAACAAATGTGTTGGCGGAACATATACATTTAATGAAACCGAAACCCAGGGTATGGAACCTTGCCCGGACGGTACTTTTGCGCCAGGCGGAACATCGTATTGTTATGAACATATTTT
>CAMOXB010000060.1 GCA_946628805.1 uncultured Pseudomonadota bacterium | reverse complement strand
TATTGTATTGGTGAAAACACTGTAAACATTTAATTACCAATAACACCACATTTGTTTGGAATATCGGTTGTATAATAGCCATACACCGGATTAATGATTAATAAAGTTATTAACAATATTTTTTTCATGTGTTTGTTTCCTTGTTAATTCTCCCCTTGGGGGGAGTACGTCTCGCTGTAGCGAAGCGAAAGCGGACGGGAGGGAGGTTAGTTCTCCCCCGGTGTGGGGTGGCAAGTTCCCCTCCTGCGGAGGGGTGCCGGAACGGCGGGGTGGTCTTTGTCCCCAGAATTTGTATTATCTGGAATCTTAACCCCCTCGCCCTGCGGGCCCTCTCCCCCACACTGGGGGAGAACCTGTATCGCCACAGTCCGGCTACTCCCCAATCACCGGTCCCGCCACGAATTGCCCCGTCCCCGCGTTGTAATAGAATTTCTTTTCCACTTTGTCGTACATACACGGAACGCCGTCTTTATCAAGCACCGGAATAAAATCACGAACAAGAACGTCGTTGTCGTAGATTTGGAAGTAATAAACTTTTAATTTCAAACAACCCCATCCTGTGTCGCCAGCGTTGTTCAAAGCAAATATAAGCAAATTATATTTTGATTGAAATGTTGAATAAATAAATGTTTTTGTATATGACCTGACGGTCTTGGTGTTTATCAGGTTTAATATATTTTTATTAAAATCTACATTCACAATATCATTAAAGAAATATGAATTGGTTTGTGATGTGTCTCTTTGACTACCGTAATCTAACAGTGAATTACTTGTTGATAAATGTATAAAAAAACTATTATTAGACGGTCCGTTTCTGGCGCCAAATGGTGCACATCCATCAGTACTTGTGCTGATAAAACTTGTAACAACCCTTGTGTCCTGATTTGGTTTAATACCAGTGTCAATATATGGCCCTGATTCTGTATGTTCCAGGTATTCAATCGGTCTATAATCAATCCATTTCACAAAATGAAACCCGTATTTATATGGGGCGGTGGGTGGGGTTATGGATTCCCCCGAATCACAAGTTGTGGTTTCCAGAATTGTATCGCCAACATGCCAATTTATTGTATGTGCATATGCGATTGTGCATATAAATATTGCGGTTAATGTTAATAAAAACTTTTTCATTTAATGCCCTTATAGTAAAAAATTTAACCACCAAATGAAAACTGGTGGTCGGGCATTTTCAACTCATAAAGCAAATGAGCGGGCGTTTTTGGATAAACCTTTTTTATAACATACCCATACCCGACCACGTGGTCAGGCATTTCAGATAAAACATATCTGAATTAATTTGGATTACGATGCAATACACACCGTGCTTTATGGGCTTGAAAGACCCGAACCCAATTCCCATTGGATTCACAGTTATTATAAAATATGTTGCCTGAAAAGTAAAGAATTTAAAAACTGTATGCGGGGTGATTGTTGCGTATCGAGCCGCCCGAAGCGTCGCAGACGCGAATGGTCAGAAAAATTTTTTCTGGAAAATTCGCCCATTTCCTGTTTTAAGGAAATCTTCGAAATGTTTTGCTTTTTCTTTTGTATCAAATGCAATATATCCACGAAGATTCCATGGTATAAATTTTTTTGTGTGTAAAGAATTTTCCAGAATTGTGTTGTTTCAAACGTCTTTTTAAATCGTCGGTATAACCTACATAAAAATGTTCGGGGGCATTTATGCTTTGTAATATATACACATAAAACATCTGTTTGGTCCGCTTTCATTTCTCGCTTTCGTCGTTGACTTCAGCGAAGTCATTACAGCGAGACATCCGTTTCTCTAACCCTACACCTTCGCTTGCTTTCTGCGAAACCAATCTCGCTGTAGCGTAAGCGAAAGCGGATGGTGCGACCGGGGGGACTTGAACCCCCAAGGATTGCTCCACAGCATCCTTAGTGCTGCGCGTATACCAATTCCGCCACGATCGCGTTCGGCATAAAAGATATTACAAAACTATTTCTTTTTCAACCTTTTTATGTTATAATATCGACGATAATTATAAAAGGACATAATTTATGAAAAAATTTATGCGTACGTTAATGGGCGTTTCAATTATTGCCATGATGCCGGTAATTGCCGGTGCGGCTGGCACATATTATGATGGAAATTTATACCAAAGCCCACAACGTTATGGGACGAATCGTGGTGGTTATTACAATAATTATGGTGCAGGCAGCGCGCGTTATCAAAACCCAAATATGGCAAATATGGGAACTGCCAAGTATGCGAAAAAGTCCACGAAATCCGAAAGCAACAGTGCAAAAAAACAAGGACTTCAAATAAGCGCGGATTTTAGACACGAATTTGGAAAAGGGGAGTTTGAAATGAATACTGCAAAATCACATTTGCATTATGATAATTTGGCATGGAACGTTGTCAGTGGTGAAGCGGCTTATTATTTTGGCACATCAACACCAATGCAATTAAAAGTTGGTGCACGTTATGGTATGCAATATGGTGAATCATCTATGGTTGATGACGATATTTCAAATGGTGCATATGGTTATGATAAAGGAATTTCTGGCTATGCAATGAGTGTCGGGACCAGCAAGGACGGAAAACAATTTGGATTTAATGCGGCGTTTGGTCTGACAGATTTCTTTAAGTTGGGTCGTGTAAAGATTACACCGTCGATTGGTTATCGTTATTTTGAACATGAATTGCTGACCAAGAAAAATTCTGGACTTACAATGGATGTTTATGATGATGATACAGCGTGTATTTCCAATGGTGGCGAAACCCAGTGCGGGCCTTTTGTTTCGATTGGACCATTTAAAGATTCCTCATATAATATTATTTATTTAAGCAACACAGACGAATATGGATATTTAGTACCTGTTTATAAGGATGTGACAACCGGTGAATATTATGTGTCTGATTTCCTTGGTATGATTCCAAGTAATGCAAATGTGGTATTCGTAAGCTTTGGTGATTCGTATTATTATCGTCAATCTGGAACATCACATAAATACGAAACTGTATGGCAAGGACCATATGTTGCGATGGATATGGAATACGCGATAAACGACAATAATTTAATTAATGCAGGAATTGAATTTGGTTTGCCAATGTATGAATCCAAGGGCGATCAACCGTATCGTATTGATTGGGCACACCCAACCAGTGTTAAAGACAAAGGTGGTCTTGGTGATGCGTACCATTTGGCATTAAATGCGTCTTGGTCAACAGCAATCACGGACAGCATGATGTTTTCGCTTGGGATGACGTATGATTATTATATCGCAAAAGATATTGATGCACATACATATTTGAATCCGTCGTATTACAAAAATCTTTTGGATACAGGATTCTTAAGACAGGAAGATTATGATTCACTTAATTCGATTGGGTGGGAACAAAAATCGCAAAAAGAAATCGAATCTGTGTATAAATCGATGGGAATACGTGCTGGTCTGACTATTAATTTCTAAGGGTGTTATCGTGAATATGAAACGTATATTTGCTTCGTTAATTGTTATGTTTGCAATTGTTCCAAATTCGTTTGGTATCGGATTATCAGGAAATGTTTTTATTAAACAAGAAAGCGAAACTGCCGCCAAGGCAAAAAACAATGCAATTAATGATGCACGTCGTCAAATTCTAACAAATGTTCTGTCATCTTATACCAGTCGTGAACAATTAAGTGATTTAATTGAAAATGCATCAGATGACGATTTAATGAATTTGATTTCTTCGTCGTCTGTATCGGGCGAACAAATGTCGAATACAGAATATTCGGCAAATATCACAATGAATATCGATAATGATGCGGCAAGAAAATGGCTGAACGATAATAACGTGCAAAATTGGGTGCCAAAAATGGAAAGCGATGAACGTTTTATGGTATCAATCGTTCTGCAAAATGGTTTGTCCGATTGGGCAGAATTAAAACGTATTGTTCGCGAAGATAATATGGAAATTGAAACACAATCAATTGTTGGAAATCAAATTGTTGCAAAAATGCCATTGAATTATCGTTCTAAATTTACAGTTGGTGTGCGTGAAATGGGGTGGAAATACGCAGACAATGGTGGTGTTTTACAGATTTGGAAATAATATCAAAATAAAGCGAAAGGAAGGAAAATGAAAAAAATATGTATGGCGTTGGCGCTGGTGTTGCCAATGGTTGCGGTGGCTGATGATTCGCCAAACGAAACAAAATTTAATTTAAATATTCGCCGTATTGGTTTGGATTGGACAAAAACAGATAT
>CAMOXB010000059.1 GCA_946628805.1 uncultured Pseudomonadota bacterium | reverse complement strand
TCGGTTCCAAATTGTTTTCCATAATATGCAATCCATCGTGATAAAAAGAAAGTATCATCACGTGCCATTGTTATTGCTGCAACTTTTTTTAATTTTTTCATAATTCGCCGTTTTTTATTTTTTGTTTCAAATATGATAAATTACGTAAAATTACTTTTAATATATTCCCTGTTAAAAACCAATTCATATATTTTTCACCATATAAACGATTTGATGTTTTTATAATTGATTTTGCCGCAGATTTATCACAATGTTTTAATATATATTTAATCTGTTTCCCCAATGCGCCATTATGACGTGTAAAAGATAATTTCTTTACAAATGGACATCCACGTTTAAACAAGTGTTTTGGATTATTATATGTTTCGCGGCCGTATATTGTATATAGCCCGTCCCAAGAACAATTGTTTTTTGATATAATATTTGTTAATCCGTGTTCGTATTGAATTGTGACGGCGTATTTATTTACTTCTTTTTTAACAGACGTCATAAATTCGTAAAACCAATCTGATGTGAATATTTTTTTATTTAATCGGACAAACCACGATTCCATAAATTCGTGTGTTTTATGCTTTGAAACAACCAAACCACATGCATCGGTTTTTATTGATTCGATATTTTGTAATGTCTGTTTTATGTTTATCGTTGGTCCAAATACAGAATCATTGACAAGGTATACATAATCATAGTCTTTTAATAAATTCTTATCATGTGCATACAGAAAGGCACGTTTGTATGATCCAAAATCATATTCGCCGTGTCTTTTTGCAATTATAGCAATTGTATATTTCTTTATCTTGTTGATTTCAGACTTTGGACAATCACAATCCAGGCATAAAATAATATCGCCGTATTTTGAAACGCTTTTGACATAATAAATCAAAGCATCGTCAATAATGCAATCTTTGTCATATCCGGCAAGTAAAAATAATCGTTTATGTATGGACATAAAATCTTTCTTTGTTTATAATATACATGTTTTATAAACGTTTTGCAACAAAGGAAAAAATATTATGTCCATACAGTATAATAATAAAAGAAAAGATATAACTTTTTGTACAATGTTGTTTAAAGTTCCTGTCGAAGGTGATTTAGCGGCAGTTAAGGGACACGAACGCAAATTCGAAGAATTTTATTTGCCATCATTAAAGAATTTAATTGAAACTTTTGGGCGTGTTGCATTGTGGTGCGATAAGCAAACTGCTGCGTTTATCAAAAAAAATGGGCTGGAAAAACATATTGATATGAAAGTTTTAAATTTTAAAGATTTGCCTCATTACAACGAAAGAAAAGAGTGGTTAGATATTTTGCATTCTATGTATGGAAATCGTGGTTATCTTTTTCACCATAAAACCCCAGAATCATGGATAGATTACATGATTTTGATAATGGCTAAACCGTGGGTTATGGAATGGGCAGCAAATCGTAATAAATTTAAAACAAAATATTTTATGTGGCTGGATGGCGGTTCTTTTAATCCAATGTATGAAAATTTTTGGGCAGGTTGGGATGGAAAAATAAGTGCAAAACCAGAACGGGTTAGAATAACAATATCGAAAACTCTGGGTAAAAACAGACCGCGATTTGTTCCGAATTTTATATATAGACTTTATAGAAAAACAATTCATATACCAGAAGCCACAAAAGAAAGTTTGGTTAAACAAAACTTGCTGGATATTGCGATGATAAATGCTGATTATGATGTTCCTGCGTGCAGTATTATGGGAACTGCTGAAAATATTCATCAATTTTATGATTGGTTTGAAACGGTGCGTAAAATTATGAAAAATCATGGGCTCGTTTCAACGGAACAGGCTGTGTTTCAGGCAATGATGAAATTTGATACAAAAGATATGTTCGAAGTGTCATATATTCATGGCTATACGGGTGTTTATGCCGGTGTAGCAAAAGAACACTATGACAATATAATATAATCAAAGGGTGTTATTATGAATTTAGATATTTATTCTGGTATGTGTTACAAGGCTTATGTAAAAAACGGAATAAGAAAACAATATATGCGTAAAACAAGCGTTGAAAAATATTCAAATGGAATTATTGTTAACGAACACTCACACGGTTTTGGTGTGTTTGATAAGGATTTTAAGTTTGTAAAATCTTCGCGTCAAACACGCAAAAATAATGGTCAATTTGTGCCAAAATTTAATCACAATAATATCCCATATATTGATGAAGATGTTGTCTTTATTGGAAATGTATATCCTCAATTTGGACATTTTTTGTTGGAACATATGAATCGTGCGTATGCATTATTGGATAAAAAATACAAGAATATGAAGGTAGTTTTGATTAATAATCAAGATGTGAATCCTGTGCCAAATTATATGTTCAGATTGTTAGAGTTGTTAGGGGTGAAACATAGTGATATTATAATATTAAATGAAACAACAAGATTCAGAAATGTTTATATACCAGTTCAAGGGTATAATATTCCAATATATTCATCAGAAGGTTTTGGAAAAACTTTTGATGCGATTGCTAACGCAATTCCAAAACCGAAAAAAACATATGACAAGATTTATATGTCGCGTGATGCATTAAAATCAAGACGCACCTATGATGAAAAAATAATACAAGATATATTTGAAAAAAACGGTTTCCATATCGTTTATCCAGAGACTTTATCATTAGAAGAACAAATATCGTTGGTACATAATTGTAATGTGTTGGCGGGTTGTGCGGGAACTGCATTACATTGGGCATTGGTTATGAAACCTGGTGGTACAGTAATCCAAATCAAACGTAACCGAAAAAACGATGATAATTCTGCGTCGCAGTATTTGATAAACGAAACAAAAAAATTAAATAGTATTTTTGTTGCTGCATCTGTTGAAAAATATAAAACAGGGCACGGATATGATATGCCTCAGGTTGTTGGACTGAATAAATATATGCGTGAATTTTTTGATAAAAATAATTTCAAATATGATAAGAATTTACCGGTTGTTTTACCTGATTTGTGGAATGAATATATCGATGCTTGTCGTGATGTAAAACTGGGACGCGGTGGAATGTTTGTGTTCGAATTTAAAAACAAATTGGTTCATTATTCGGCGTGCTTTATTCCAGGACGTGAAAGACGTGGCAGATGGCGTAATTGGCTGAAAAGAAAATTGCATTGTTAATAAAAAAACGCCCGTTTGGGCGTTTTTTATTAGTCTGTTTCTGCAAAGCGGTATGCTTTTTTACGTTTGCCGCTGTCCAATTCTTTTTTGCGCAGACGGATTGTTGCAGGTGTGACTTCGACCAATTCATCATCTTGGATATAAGAAAGTGCTTCTTCCAATGACATTTTTCTTGGTGGTGCCAGGAACAATTTTTCATCTGCAGTGACTGATCGAACATTTGTTAATTGTTTACCACGGACCGGATTAACTTCGATATCGTTTTCCTTGCTATGTTCACCGACAATCATACCAGAATAAACTTCAGTTTGTGGGCCAACAAACAATACACCACGTGGTTCAAGGTTGTGCAGGGCGTATGTTGTTGTGCTGCCTGCTTCCATTGATACTAAAACCCCGGGGCGATATTGTGTAATTGGTCCGCGATATAAATCATATTTATCAAATACGCGGTTCATAATACCTGTGCCACGTGTGTCAGTACGGAATTCAGACAAATAACCAATTAATCCACGTGAAGGTGCCGAAAATACAATACGTGTTTTTCCGATACCTGATGGTTTCATTTCGGTAATAGTTGCTTTTCTTTTTGTCATTTTTTCAATAACAACACCGCTGAATTCATCATCAACGTTAATAACAACTTCTTCGATTGGTTCTAATTTTTCGCCATTTTCATTTGTTTGCATAACAACGCGTGGACGCGATACAGATAATTCAAATCCTTCGCGACGCATTGTTTCAATCAGGATACCCAATTGTAATTCACCACGACCAGATACTTCAAAGGCTTCGTTATTTGCGCTTTGTGAAACTTTTAATGCAATGTTTGTTTCGGCTTCTTTGAATAATCTTTCGCCAATCATACGTGATGTTAATTTTTTACCACTTTGTCCAGCCAACGGTGACGTGTTAACAAAGAATGTCATTGTCAGGGTTGGTGGATCAATTGGCATAGCCGGAATTGGTTCGTTAACAGATGGATCGCAAAGTGTATCTGATACAGTTGCTTTTGAAAAACCCGCGATAACAACAATGTCCCCGGCAGATGCGCTTTCGCGTGATACTTTATTTATGCCTTGGTGTTCAATGATTTTTGTAATTTTGGCGTTTTCAATAAATTCGCCTTTCATATTGATTGCTTTTACACTTTGACCAACTTTTACTGTGCCGGATTCGATTTTACCAGTCAAAATACGACCAACGTATGGGTCGGCTTCCAATGTTGTTGCCAACATAGTAAATGGTGCATCCAATTGGCATCTTGTTCCATTGCAATCAGGTGCCGGAACATGGTCAACAATTAATTGAAATAATGGTGTTAAATCTTTATTTGGGTTATCAATATCTTTCAAATCACGGATTGCCCAACCGTCACGTCCGCATGCATAAAGATATGGGAAATCCAGTTGAGAATCTGTTGCACCCAATTTATCAAATAAATCAAATGTTTCGGTTAAAACTTCGTCAGGGCGTGCATCAGCACGGTCGATTTTGTTAATACAAACAATCGGACGCAGGTTTAATTTTAATGCCTTGGATAACACAAATTTTGTTTGCGGTAATGGGCCTTCGGCACTGTCAACCAATAATACAACACCATCAACCATTGATAAAATACGTTCAACTTCGCCACCAAAGTCTGCGTGCCCCGGGGTATCAACGATGTTAATTTTGTATTCGCCCCATTGAATTGATGTAGGTTTTGCAGAAATTGTAATTCCGCGTTCGCGTTCGATATCGCCACTGTCCATTACGCGATCTTCGACATGTTCATTTTCGCGGAAAGTTCCCGCCTGTTTCAACATATTATCAACCAAGGTTGTTTTTCCATGGTCAACGTGTGCAATAATAGCAATATTTCTTATTTTCATGTGTTATCTCTTATTTTTAACCGCAGTTTGGAATATTATACTATATTTTTGTAAAATCAACAAATTATATAAAAATATTGACATTTTAATATTTTTGTCTATAATGTCTGTATAAGAATGTCAAAAAAAGGAAAAAAGATGACAGAAAACGAAATTATTACAACGCAAAATTATATTGCCGATGGTTTGGTGGCGTATAAAAAATTGGCAAAGTATTTATTGAAATCACGTTGGAAAAATATGAATTTGCATGAACAATGTAATGCCGCGCGTTCTTTGGTCGTTATGGGGATTGTTGCAAAAGAACCGGATTGTTTTTCAAGACAAAAATCTGAAGCCGCATGGGGTGA
>CAMOXB010000058.1 GCA_946628805.1 uncultured Pseudomonadota bacterium | reverse complement strand
TATTTATAAACATACATATTCTGTCCGACGTGTTCCAGTCCGCCCAACGCCATAAAGTATATTTTATCGTCGTTTTTATCGCTTTCGTGTGCTGGTTTGTCGGCAATACGTTCTGTTTTTTTAGCGCTTTTAGCCTTTTCAGTTGTCTTTTTTGTTTTCTTGGTCAATTTTTCTTTAATTTTATCTTTTAATTTTACCATTTATAATCCTTTTATAGTGTTTAACATTTGCACACCCGCCAATTCATTACCAATAAACATATCTGGATTCTATTTATTCACAGTGAATCTTTGGATGTGCGGCATATAAAACAATAATGACACAAAAATAAATGCCAATACTATTATAATACACGTATAATACCGCGACATACATGTAAAATCAAGATAAAACTGAATAACACTTGACAAAGTATATGTTTGTGCTAAATTTTCAGTATATATAACCAATGGATGAAAATATGTATGCTATAAAGAAACAATTACAACGCGCCAAGAATCAGTTAAATCGTGATGATAAACTGGCGTTTCCATATCATAATACAGACCTGGAACCAGCGGCACGCGCTGAATTTATAAAACAATTACGCAACAGTGAAACATTTGTTCCAACAAATAAAAAGAACGATTCAAAGACCGCCGAACCAATGCGTGCAACATTAAAGAAATTTAATGGATTTGATTATTTCTGTATTGCGGTTTTCGGATTGGCAGCTGGGATATTGGGATATACAATGTCAAAAGAATCAACCCAGAACACGAAAATCGTTCAATCTAGATTTGATTCATCAGTTATCGCATTTGGTCTGGCGGGCTTGTTAATCGGTTTGATGATTGGCACAATAAACCAAGTGGCATTAAATTCTTCAAACCGTGATAACGATATCGAAAGCCTTTATGCACGTTTAAGTGTCCGTATTTTTGATTTGATGCATGAAACATATCCTGAATTGGATGAAAATGTATTACGCGCCTGCAATCCGGAAATGGCACGCGTTATACGTGCATTATTGATTGCAAATATGTCTGACGATGACGTGCGCGATATAAATGAAATTGCCGAACGCGTTGCAAAAACACTTAATAATATGTCATCTTTGGACAAAAACGCACAAAATTCTGCAAAGATACAATGCAACAATGATATCAAGCGCGCAATGGCGATTGTTGAAAACAATATTGCGATAAACCAGAATTTGTATAGCGCAATATACGAACTTTATCGTGGCAAAGTCCCGGCACAGTTTGTATTTCAAAACAACCAAAACACAAAATAAAACAACGGGGCAAGACCCCGTTTTATTTTTTCTTTACTTTTCCCCTTGCATAAAAATTTCAATTTTTCTATGATGCGAATATCAGGATTAATATTCTGATATTGTTGGGGCGCAGAAACCCTAAGAAATACGGCGTCAGTGGTGACGTAAAAATCCTCCAATCTTTATTAGGTTGGAGGGATGTGAATAATATCATCGCAATGCGATGGTCGAATAAGCACGCTATACCGTATTATAGTTTCTGACCTCCAACCGCTCTTTCTGTGCGGTTTTTTTAAATCTCGCTGTAATGCACAGCATGAAAGCGGATGTTTTATACCGCCACCAGGGCAAACAAAAGAAAGGAGGAAACATGAGTCAAGATTTACGACTTTATTCTTTATCATTATTGATTGTTTTAATGTTATGGACTGCACCAGTGCATGCGGATTATGGTGAAGGCACTGGTTGTCCTGTGCTTGCAGTGCCGATACAATTGAATGATGGCGACATTTGGCATTCGGGCAGTGAAGAAGACGGCGATTGGGAAGACCTTCGTGATTTGCATCCTGAGTCTGGGACCAATGTATATATCACCAGTTATAGTGACGACAATATACAAGATTGCGGTTTATCGGTTGGTTCTGGTACATATTATGACGGTGGCAATCATCTTTGGGTATTAGACGATAATTTAACCTGTGATTTTGCAAGCAGCGAAAATGGTGGCGATTTCAGGGCTGGCAAGGAATATTAAATACAATGTTTACACATCAAATACAGTATCATAAAACACTAAATCCAAAGATTTGGATGCCGGACAACACGATGGATCCGGCGGTTCGTCGTGTAATAATTTCAATTGCCACAGACTTTATTGATTATATGCATGCGATTGGATTTAATATTACGCGTAATGATATTCTGGATATTGTGATATATGGTTCGAACGCAAACTATTTTTATGACAAAGACAGCGACATTGACGTCTATATCTTGGCAAATCTGGATGAAATTCAGGAAAAGTATAAAGAAATTGATTTTTTCACACTTTATAAATCGCTTTTACACACTTGGCGTCGTCAATTTAAATTACAGATTCGTGGTCTGCACATTGATTTATCGTTGGAAAATATAAACAAGCCAAAGCACGCGCCGGGCTGGTGGCGTTCGGGGCCGGCATATTCGATAATGCATAACAAGTGGATACACGAATTGATACGAATTGATGACAAGACATTACGCGAATATCGTAAATTGGCAAAGCAGCACGTAAAAACAGTTTTGACCCAGGCACGTGAAGTTGTCGCGTCTAACGGTCGCCTTGATGAATTTGTGCGTT
>CAMOXB010000057.1 GCA_946628805.1 uncultured Pseudomonadota bacterium | reverse complement strand
GAACGGCGCATGTCCGTCGAATTATTCGGCATATACAATCGGAACGATTGAATATGCATGTGATACATATGTTTCGCATATTGATTCGAATACGCCGGCATGTTTATTGATGTGTACCAACGGCAATATATATACGGAAGTTAATTCATGTGCATCATTATGTGCAAATCATCATAAATTAATGACATCGACAGGATTGGAATTTCCGTTATATGCGACAAAGCAGATAACGCCGTCAATTAATATCCAGATGGGCAATAACACATGCTATGTGAATCTGGTTAACGGTGAATCAACAAACGCGATAAACGTTCAATACGATAACAAAATATACCATACGGTGAAATAGGGGGAAAATATGAAGAAAATAATAGCAACGATAATGATAATACCAATGATGATAACGGCATCATATGGGGTGACATTATGTAAAAAGAATAATACAGCGGTTGCCGTATTGAATAAATTGGTTGGCGGTTCGGTTGCATCTGCGGCGGATCATCGGTGGGTCGTGAATATGGTTGACGGTTTGGTTACAACGGTGGTCAAGGGTAAATCGCTTTGTGTTGGTGCCCAGGTTGATTTTGCAACGGTAAATACCGGGGTTGCAGATACATATGATACGGGTGTTAATTGTTATTGTAAATTGATGGCACCGGCGACATCGTATTGGGTAAATGCCAGTGGTTCAACACCATTTGCAGATGAATCTGCGTGTGAATCTGGGTGTGTGGGATTATGTGCGAATTATATGGCAGGAACGTATTCATGGGGAACAGGCGAAAATGAACATTGTAAATCGGCACCAACGATGAACGACGTTGGTTCGGACCCGTGTATCACGTTGCGTGATGCCGTATATGAAGCAATCTGGTAAAAAAAAAGGAAGGCGAAATGAAGAAAACATATATTATATCTGCGATTATTGGATTAATGATTGCATTGCCGGCATTGGCGATATCGGTATGTACCAAAGATTCGGTTGTATCGGTTGTTTTGGATCCGGATATCGGTGGTAATTCATATACACATAACAACGCCACAGGCGTATGGAAAACGGTGTTTTCGTATGGAAATGTATCGGGAATCAGCACGTGCAGCGCATCGAAACCAAGCGGTAGTATGGGTGCGATTCGAACCGTTGATGGCGAATATCTGGATGCCGCGGGTGGTGCCGTTAGTGGTCAATATTGTTGGTGCAAGATGACACATCCTATGTCTTCGCTTTGGGCGTTCAACAACGACAACGGGTCGGCGTCCAATTGTGCTTCGAATTGCACGAACAACTGCGGTAACAACGTCCAGAACAACGCCGCGTTGCGCGCGGGCTTGTTTGGCTCGGTCGCTCCTTTGAAAGGTAAGAACTTTGTATCAAAGGACAAAGTTTGGCCAACCTGTGGGACAAAGTGTTTCGACACTTTTCGGATACCAATACAAAATTGCGGTGTCTGTTTACAAAGCCTTTTCACATCAAAGGCGGGGTGGTATATCCTGACGCTGGGGTTTGTGCCCCGGATGGTTAAATACATTACACAGGGGACGCCTGGGGCAGTAGTTTGATTTTGAACGTGACGAACCCCCGCGGTGTCCGATTATAAACGCACCAACAAAGGAAGCAATTATGACATTGGATGAAATTCAACATTTAAATAAAAATGATTGTCCAAAATTTTCTGTGTTCGCAAAAAATCAAATACCAATGCCGGGAAATAAAAAACACCTTGATGATATTTTGAATCGTGAAATTACTGTCGTCGATTTCAGAATCCGTAAATCAAATAAACGTGATGGAACAGAATGTCTGCAAATGCAATTCTTGTTGGGTGATGAAGTGTGTGTCGCCTTTACTGGCAGCAGCGTTTTAATCAATCAAATCCAAGATGCAAAAGATAATATCCCATTTTCAGGGACAGTTGTTAAAATCGACAGATATTATTCTTTTTCGTAAAATATGAAAACGCATAAACATTTATGGGATAAATTTATTTCCATTGAAAATTTTGAAATTGCCGCCAAGAAAGCAATTAAAAGTAAAAAATCACGCAAATCCGTCCAAGACTTTCTGGAAAACAAAGATGCGCTATTGAAAAAATTACGCGATGATTTGATTGCGGGAAAGCATAAGACGTCGGTGTATAAAACGTTCGATATTTATGAACCAAAAAAACGAACAATATATAAATTACCACTTTATCCAGACCATATTTTGCACCATGCGTTAATTAATGTTTTGGGGCCAATATGGAAAAATTCCTTTATTCGTGATTCATACGCATGTATTCCGGGACGCGGTTTATTGGCGGCATCACAACGGACTATGCATTTTATGCGGAAAAATAAATATGTTCTGCAATGTGATATTCGAAAATTTTTTCCATCAATTAATCATGATGTTGTTATGGATATTTTATCTCACAAAATACATGATCGACGAATATTACGTATCTTGGATGAAATCGTTCGTTCCGTCGGTGGAAATAATAATTTACCAATCGGTAATTTAACCAGTCAATGGTTGGGTAATGTGTATATGAACGAACTGGATCAATTCGTGAAACAAAAATTGCGCTGGCATGATTATATAAGATATTGTGATGATTTCTGTTTGTATGGAAATGACAAGCGCGAATTACATAAAATGGCAATTGTTATCGAAGATTTTGTTAATGAAAAATTAAAATTAACTTTTTCAAAATCTGTGGTTCGTCGGACACGTGATGGTATTGCGTTTATCGGGTATCGACATTTTCGAAAATATATTCTTATTCGAAAGACGACGGCGGGCAAATTAAAAAAACGTATTATGAATATAATTAAACATAACGATTTTGGAAAACAATCAATGGGACAAATGGCGGCGGCATTTGGGTGGCTGAAATGGTGCCACAGTTTTCATTTCCGCCAACAATTTTTAAATGTTCCGGGTATGTCAAATCGTGCCAGAATGTTTATAAAAGAACACCTTTTTCATGACTGATTTTTATACGATTTCATTCCTGCGGATTTATATGTTGTGTTGCGATATAATCAAATTGTCTTGAAAGACTTAACACAATTTTAACCACAGGAGAAAAAAATGGGTGCATTTACACATTATGTTTTGAAACCGCTGTCATTAATTGGGGCGTTGAACTGGGGATTGGTCGGATTTTTCAGATTCGATTTAGTCGCATGGATTTTCGGTCCAATGACAATTTTATCACGTTTAGTCTATGCCGTTATCGGTTTGGCTGCACTGATTTGGTTGTTTATATGGATTTTCGGCGAAAAACCTGTTTGTGAATACGAACATAAACGCCGTAATTAATATCTTTTATTTATGTTTTTTTCATAAAAGAATGCCAATAGGCATTCTTTTTTTGCAAAAAAATTTTTTTATGCTAAAATCAAAATATGCGAAAGCAGAGAAGAGAGAATATAACAATGGGATGGTGGCTTTCGCAACAATTCTGTCAAGTTTTTGTTTGGGTCGTCCCATCATCCCATTTTTTTGATTTTTTATACTTTTATTTATAAAATCGCCTTTTATCAATATGATATATACAAAAATCAATATTTTGATTCGAATCGATAAATTTTTATCTATATTTTGATTTTTTGTTCGATTCGAATCGTTTTTTTATGCTTTTTTTGACTAAAATTTATACAAAACAACCTTTGGTGTATAAAAATGCCCCGAATCGATTCGATGAAAAATGTCCCAACGCCACGCCCAGTGGGCATTACAAAATTGCAAGTACAAAATGCATAAAAAAAATTTTTTTTATAATGAGAATTATATCTAAATACTGTATATTGTGTTAAAAGGAACGCAAAAAATACTATATATAGATTTTTTGTCAATATAAGGGGTTAAAAATGGCGAACGATAAAAACGAAACAAAAATCCAAGTTGTATCAACACTGACTTGTGAATTGGAATCGGTTAAAAAACGTTCTGGGGAAGTTGTGCCATTTGATGCAAAAAAGATTTTTGATGCAATCAAGGCGGCTGTCGCGGTAACACACGAAGTGTCTGATGCAGATATCGTCAAAATTGCCCAAGATGTATTAAAAAGACTGGATAAAAAATATGCCGGTCAAACACCATCTGTCGAAGATATCCAAGATATCGTTATTCAAACTTTGATGGATTCCAAAGCATATAAAACCGCAGAATCATATATTGTATATCGTCAAAAACGTGCCGAAACACGCAGCGCACTGGTTGATGCGGTTTCTGTTATTGGCGATTATGTAAGTGAAGCCGACTGGCGCGTAAAAGAAAATGCAAATATCGGTTATTCAATCGGTGGTTTGATTTTGCGTTCGTCTGAACGTATGACGGCTGAATATTGGCTGAATTTGTATCCAAAAGATATTGCAGATGCACATAAATCTGCGGCGTTCCATATTCACGATTTGGGTTGGTTAACCGGATATTGTGCTGGTTGGTCGCTGCGTGAATTGTTATACGAAGGATTTAACGGCGTTCCAGGCTATTTACAATGTGCGCCGGCGAAACATATGGCGACTGCGATTTCACATATGGTGAATTTCCTGGGGACATTACAGAACGAATTTGCCGGCGCACAAGCGTTTTCATCGGTTGATACATATTTGGCACCATATGTTCGTGTTGATAATTTATCATATGAAGATGTTAAAAACGCAATGCAGACATTGGTATTTAATTGTTCTGTGCCTTGTCGTTGGGGAACACAAACGCCGTTTATTAACTTTACTTTCGATTGGACATGCCCAAAAGATTTGCGTGAACAACGTCCGTTTATCAATAAAAAGATGGTCGATTTCACATATGGCGATTTGCAGGCAGAAATGGATATGATTAACAAGGCATTTATCGAAGTTATGACTGAAGGTGATGCCCAGGGTCGTCCATTTACATTCCCAATCCCAACATATAATATCACGGACGATTTCCCATGGGATCATCCGAACGTCAAACCTTTGTTTGATTTGGCGGCAAAATACGGTATTCCAAATTTCCAGAATTTCTTGAATTCCGATTTGAATCCAACAGATGTACGTTCAATGTGTTGTCGTCTGCGTTTAGATGTTCGTGAATTGTTGAAACGTGGTGGTGGATTGTTTGGTTCCGCTGAAAAGACCGGATCAATCGGTGTATTCACAATTAACTTGGCGCGTCTTGGCTATTTGCACAAGGGTGATCGCGATGGTTTATTTACTGAACTGAAGCGTTTATTGAACCTTGGACGTGAT
>CAMOXB010000056.1 GCA_946628805.1 uncultured Pseudomonadota bacterium | reverse complement strand
TTTAGAATAAGATACCCCATTAATTGTTTTTGTGAACACACCGTCTGTTTGGGACATTTCTAATACGTACGTATTGCTTGTATTGACTGCGGTACAAAAAGAATTTTGAGTTGTATTTTGTGCATGCCAAATACATGTTTCTGTGTTTTTTAATGTAGCGATAAAAGTCCATGGTCTGTTATTACCAATTACTTCTTTTTCAGCACCAGACAAACAAGAGTTTTCATAGGATGTCGGTTGAAATTTGATAATGACTTTCGAATTTGGGTGAGAAAAAACCACTCCTGTGTCTATAGCTTGTGTCCCGGTGGATTCCAGGTATTCGATTCGAATGTATGGTAATTTTTCCCATCCGATGAAATCGTATCCGTATTTTGTTGGGGCGGTGGGTAATGTTATATCGCCACCGGTTGTGCATTGGGTTGTTGCGGATAAATTATTTTCAACATACCAATATTGATTAAATGTTTCCGCGTGTGAAATACTGCACATAAATATTGTTGTTAATAAAATTACGAATCGTTTCATTGTGTTTTCTCCTTAATAACCCCTCCCCCCTGCGGGGTCCACTCCCCATACTGGGGCGAAACCTTGCACTGTTCCCAGTCCGGCTGGTTCTCCCCCAATATGGGGGAGTGCGGCGCAGCCGGAGGGGGTTAAACATAAACATCCGCTTGCGTGCTTCGCACTACAGCGAGATAAAAAAACCACCGGAAAAATTCAGGCGGTTGGAGGTTAGAAACAATCCAGTAAGAAATTGCGCCGTTTATTCTGTATATTCACAGCCCTCCAACCGTATCAAAGATTGGAGATTTAACGTCATCGTGGACGCTTACTGAAACAGGTTTCTAAGCCTCATCAGAAAAACTCTTTCTGACGTTCGTATTTTAACAAACAATAATTATTAAAGAAAGGGAAAAAATTATTTAATTAAAAAACCGGCGATGCCGGTCTTTATTATAATTCAACTTTGCCATTGGTTGCGATTACATCGCCTGTATCCATTGAAAACTTTCCACCGGCTTCGTTTATTAATAATTCGCCGGCAGCAATTTCGGCATAATCCAATGGGTCAGATACAAATGCGTCCAGTTTCCCCGCCGCAACCCATGCCAAATCCAACGCCGGGCATCCGGTTTCACGTGCATTACCCGAAATAATTGGACGAATACCGTTTGTATTATATCCAATTGTTAAATCCGATGGTTCAACCAAATTAGATACGCGGATTTTTTCAGAATGATATGCAGAAAATACATATGCGCCTTTATCGCGTTCGCCATAATACAATCTTTCATCGATTGGCGAATAAATTAATGCGATTTTTGTTTCACCATTTGAACGCAATGCCAACGATATTGCAAAATGTGCATTTCCACGAACGAAATTTGCCGCCCCAGACAATGCCAGAACAAATTCGTCGCGTCCATCGCCTGTTTTCGAGACATCTGGTGTCAAAAGACCCGCACTGGGACGAACCAATTGCAAATCATTTAAAATACTTTCTTCGATTCGTGCAGACGCTTTTGCAACAAAATCGCGTGCGCTTTTTAATGATTGCTGAAGATTTTCAACTTCGCCAAAGTCATGACGTAAACCCGATGCAGTATTTTGCAATGCTGCGAACATTTTGTTTAATTCGGTTGAACCTTTAATCAGCAAATCCATAATGGCGCCCCGCTTTTTAAAAGATTATTAGAAATTAAATCCTGCAAATTTGCTTTTGAATTCTTCGGCACGTTTACCTTTGGCGCCTTCGTTGTTACGTTGGCCGGTCCATGCTGGGTGATTCAGATTATCTGTTGATAAAACCAAATCTTTTTTAACAGAAGAATACATTTTCACAGTTTTTCCGTCTGTCATTGTGACATTAATTTCGTGATATTCTGGATGAATTCCGTTTTTCATCGTTTTGTCCTTTGTTTTATAAATTACCTAAATAGCCCGAAGATTATACCTGGTTTTTTATTAAAATCAAGATAAAGTTATTGTTTTTTGGGATTAATATTGACCAATACAGCCCAAATATGAATTTCCAGTGCTTTCAATAACGTTTATAAACTGATTTTGGTTTTTCCCAGAAAATAATGCCAAAATTGTCCCTGCATCTGTTGCCAGCATATCTGAAACCGTTGCGATTGACGAATTCATTTTCTTGAAAAAACCGCTGGAAGGTCTTATTTCCGCGGCTAATAATTGATTTTTACCATGCAATTGTGCATTTTCAGATGGAACGATAACCATTAACTGACATTCTGGGGATACGATAATCTTTTCAGATATTATACCATGTCCGCCCAACAATTCGCCCCACCATCCTGTTGATTCACAAAATACAGGATAATATATAACCGCATCTTTCTTTTCGGAAAATATCGACGCGATATCTAAATCGTCCAAAATAACCGTCGGCATCAACCCGGTTATATTATTTATAACCTTGCGCGACAATTGGTAATCAACGTTACCATTTGTTTTATATGGCCAATAAAGAATCGGAATTTTACTCATCGCTATGAATTATATCAGATTCGGATGTAATAAAAAAGTGGCCTTTGTTAAATAAACCACTTGATTTTTTATTTTTTTATTGCGGCGCCCCATTTTTTCAGGTTTTCCCACATAATATTTATGTCTTTTTTCGCCGTTTGATAGTATTTATCTGATATTTGTATCTTGAAAAGCAGATTCGTTAACTGTGGAATCATGGTCATAAACATCGCGATAAATATACCCATTAATACCACAACAACAATGCTGTCGTTCGCGAAAACCAGGCCATCCATCAATATTTTCGAATCGTTATTAACAATTGCATTCTGTAAAATATTTGCCCCAGCCCACGAACCAAAGGCTGCATTTAAAAACATTATTGAAAATGTCAAAAACACAACAGTCAGTGCAATTCCAACAACACCTTTGACAACATCATTTATCATATCGCGAATCGTTCGACCGCCCGACGGGAACAGTCTGAAATTTTCATCGTCAAACATCCACGCCATTAACATTAACGGCAACATTATTAAATCCAGTGATAATTTCACAAATATTTCCAAGAAATATAATGGTATCGGCAAAAGCGCGTAAAAATACAACACCAGAATCAAAAGACCTGCAAAGAAAATCGGAATATTTGGAAATATAGGAATCGAAGCCAATATTTTATGCATATAATCACTGTTAAATGCCATATTCATTAATGTCCAACCAACACTCATTCCCAATCCGGTTATTTGATGAACATTTGAAACTTCGCATGCCAATTGATGACGCAACTTTGGTGAAAAAGCCCCATATTCCGATGCATCTGCCGATACAGATACGGGATCTGCGATTGCGGTCGCAATCATACATTCGGAAAAATTATTATTATCCGTGACGATATAATCAAACGATGTCCCAATAATCAGTGCCGGTTCAATAAATACATCTGTTATTATTCGGGGCAACGGCATTAACAATACGATAATCAAAATACTTAATCTTAAAACATTTGTTCCGAATCGATTCGTTATTTTAACTTCGTCGTCCATTTTTCCGTTTAACATATTACTAAAGAAATTCCATGCGACAAAAATCGCCAACAATGATGCAGACATAGGTATCACAACACGCGCCAATGCCGAATATGCACGCGGTAATAAATTAGACATTGAAATCATAATGTCTGAAAAAATCTGGCACGTCCAACATGATGAAAAGAAATCCAGCGCACTTTGCATATCAACAGGTGCCGCGGTTCGCCATATTGAAACGCCAATAATTCCAACACCTGTGGCGATACCACCAATAACCAACGGATGCAATGCCAATGCCGACATTGGGAAAAGCGCAACAAGTCCCACCCAAAATTTTTTTAATGATTTCATGATTTTAATTATACCACAAATTAAGTGAAATGTGATATAATTCAATATATAAAAAATAAAAAGAGAGAATGCATACACAAAAATCGTTGATATCGCGATTGTTTTATCGTGCCCAATTTGCGTTTGGGGTGTTTGTTTTGTGTGTGTTTTTTGTGTTTCCTGCACATGCCGATATATTGGACGCATATAATCTGGCGCCGTTTGTTCCGCTGGTATTAGAAACAATGATGAACATTGCAACATCGCTTTATAATTTCTTTGTTGGAAATGGCGATGGAATAATTTATTTGTTTGTCTATGGATTCTTGGCATTTCATATTGGGCTTTATCTGGTAAAGATGCATTTGCCATCTGATTGGTTGGGCTTTATTGGATTTTCTGGCGGTGGCGAAATGTGGAAAGGCGATGCCGACATGTGGAAGGTATCAGAAAATGTATTAAAGCCATGCTTTCGTGCAATTATCGCCGGTGTATTTTTATTACAAATAAAACCTGTATTTGTAACCGAATGGCTTGTGAATCCTTTCTTGGAATTCGGTTCATTTTATACCGAACAAATTCTGCACCAGATTAATAAATCAACAATTTCTACATCTGATGCCCCGGTATGCCCTGTGTCAATTGAAGAAGCCGGTTGGATATCAAAACGCAGTTGCGATTTCTTGGTAAAACCTGTTTATATTATTTCCCAAGAAAACAACAAAGTTATTCGCTATGGATTTGATTTTCTGAAAAACGGACTTCGTGGATTAATGACATTAATTCCACATGGCGGCGAAGATTTATTAAACATAATTTCTGGAATTTTATTATTGTTTGCATTTATATCATCAAACGTATTTATGGCGTTGCTTATAATCCAAGGCATATTTGATTTTTGTTTATCGCTTATTATGTATCCATTTAATGTATTGGCGTGGGTTGCGAAAAAATCCGATAAATGGTTTGATATATTACCTGCATTTTCACAAATAATTGACGCGTTAAAAAAACTGATTATAACAATGATTGCATGTGCATTTATATTGTGCATAAATATCGCAATCGTGCGTGCATTATTTAATTGGTCATCATCAGTGTTTGTTGTCGCCGCCGGCGGGGTCAGCACATCTAACGTTCCAACCATTACAAATACCGCAATGAATTTCGGTCAACATTCAATATTGTGGATATCATCACTTTTAACATTCTTTTTAATGCACAATATATTCGAAATGACACGTCAAAGATTAGATATGTACGCATCACCGAACCACGCGCTGTATAACAGTGTAACTGACAGTGCA
>CAMOXB010000055.1 GCA_946628805.1 uncultured Pseudomonadota bacterium | reverse complement strand
CTTTATCGTGCACGTTTAAATCAACCTTTGACGGCGTTAAAAGAACTGGCAGATGGTTCGTGGCCATATTATAACAGCGAAGACGAATATGTATTGAACAAAATGGCATTATAACAAATGCGAAGTGTTCCAGACTTTTCAATTGAAAAAAATACAGGCAAAAAAATAATTGCCGGTGCAGATGAAGCCGGTCGTGGTCCGTTGTGTGGCCCGGTTGTTGCGGGTGCGGTTGTTTTCAAAAAATTTGATTTTGATGATATGCCAATTATTTCTGATTCAAAACAGATGAATGAAAAGCAACGCGATATCGCGTATGATTGGATAACAAATAATCCAGATATTTTATGGGGTGTTGGTCAATGCAGCGCGGCAGAGATTGATGAATTGAATATTTTACAGGCGTCACTTACCGCGATGACACGTGCAATAAATGCGATTGGTGTTGATGTTGAATATTGTTTAATTGATGGTAATAAAATGCCCAAGGGTATTATTGGTGAATCCGTTGTCAAAGGCGATGCAAAATCTTTATCAATTGCAGCGGCATCCATTATTGCAAAGGTCACGCGTGACAGAATAATGAAAGATTTGGCAAAACAATTTCCACAATATGATTGGGATAAAAATGCAGGCTATCCAACACAACAACATTTGCAAGCAATTGATAAATATGGTATAAATGAACATTATAGAAAGACGTATCGTCCCGTAAAAGAAAGGATTGAAAAAAATGCCAATTCAAAATGTTCATAATATTGATGTAAAATCTAAATATGTTTTATTGCGCACGGATTTTAATGTGCAGATTGTTGATGGAAAAATAAGCGAACCTTTTCGTATTGATGCGTCAATGCCAACGATAAAATATTTGGTTAATAATGGTGCGCGTGTTGTTATTTGTTCGCATATGGGACGACCGAAAGGCGAAAAGATTTCGGATTTATCTTTGCGTGTTGTTGCAGAATATATGAATATTCCATTTATTGATGATTGTTTGAACAAAGGCTTCTTGGCAGATATGCACGATGGCGATGTTGTGTTAATGGAAAATTTACGATTCTATATCGGTGAAGAAAAAAATGATGATAAATTTGCACGTGATTTAAGTCGTGGATTTGATTTATACGTAAATGATGCGTTTGCTGTATCACATCGCGCATCAGCCAGTATTGTTGGTATAACAAAATATTTACCGTCATATGCTGGCGATTTATTAATTCGTGAAATTGAAAATATTTCAAAATGTTTAAATAACCCAACACGACCATTAATCGCATTTGTTGGTGGGGGCAAGGTTTCAACCAAGATTGGTGTTTTGAAAAAATTAGTTTCGATTGCTGATAAAATTGTTATTGGTGGTGCGATGGGAACCACATTTAATTTTGCAAATGGGTTGCCGGTTGGAAATTCGCTTTATGAAGAAAATATGTCGGACACCGTTCATGAAATTGAAAATCTGGCAAAAGAAAATAATTGTGAATTATTTCTGCCACTGGACAAAGGTGTTGGTAAAGAATTTGATAAAAATGCAAAACGTGAAAACCGTGATGCCAATGATATTCATGATGATGATATAATTATGGACGATGGTGAAAAAACAATCGCGCGCAACAAAGCCTTGTTAGACGATGCCGGGACCGTGATATGGAACGGAACGTTTGGTTTGGCGGCATGGGGTGAAAAGTGGGGACACGCATCATTTGAATTAGCGCGTGATTTGGCGCATTGGACAAAAATGGGCAAAATTGAAAGTATTATTGGTGGCGGCGATACAGTTGCAGCATTAAATGCGTGTGGGGTTTTTGACGATATGACATATGTTTCAACCGGGGGTGGGGCATTCCTGGAATTTGTCGAAGGAAAGGCGTTGCCGGGCATTGTTGCGCTGGAAAAATAGTGCGTGGGGTTGAAAATCTGGAAAAATTCCTTATCTTTTTACTATAAAATTAGCGAATCGGATTATATTGTGGTATAATTCAATGTAAAAAAGAGGATTTATTATGGCACTTGTTCCTATTGTTATCGAAGAATCACCAAAAGGCGAACGTTCATTTGATATTTATTCACGTCTTTTGCGTGATAGAATTGTTATGATTTCTGGACCAATCGATATGGCTATGGCAAATACGGTTGTTGCACAGTTATTGTTTTTGGAATCTGAAAATCCAAATGCTGATATTTCTTTATATCTAAATACCCCGGGTGGCGAAGTTAATGCCGGATGGGCGATTATGGATACAATGCAATATATTAAACCAAATGTTTCAACAATTGGTATGGGACTGGTTGCATCTATGGGGTCTGTATTATTGGCGGCTGGCGCGAAAGGTAAGCGTTTCGTTTTGCCAAATACAGAAATAATGATACATCAACCATTGGCTGGAACCCAAGGTCAAGTTACAGATATGGAAATTCATGTTGCGAATTTTAAACGTACAAAAGAAAGATTAATCAAACAAATGGCTGGATTCACAGGTCGCAAAGAAAAAGAACTTTTTGATGCGATGGAACGTGATAATTATATGGATGCGGAAACCGCCAAGAAGTTTGGTTTGATTGACGATATCTTAATCAGAAAATAATTTTTATAATTCAGGATTTATAAAAATGAGCGACGATAAAACAATAAACACACCCGAAACACCACAACAATTTTGCAGTTTTTGTGGAAAGTCTGTTTATGAAGTGAAAAAATTGGTAAGTGGTAAAGACGTTTGTATTTGTGACGAATGTATCAACCTTTGTAATGATATTATGGCGGATGATAAAAAATCGCAAATTAAACACGAAGCAACCGCTTTGCCGACACCGTCTGAAATTTATAAATTCTTGAATGAATATGTAATTGGTCAAGATGATGCCAAACGGACATTGGCTGTGGCTGTTTATAATCATTATAAACGCAACAGTGCCGCAGTTGAATCAAATGTCGAAATTCAAAAATCTAATATTTTAATGATTGGTTCGACTGGAACGGGTAAGACATTATTTGCCCAAACCTTGGCACGCGTTTTGGATGTGCCTTTTGCAATTGCCGATGCAACCACATTAACCGAAGCGGGCTATGTTGGTGATGACGTCGAATCAGTTTTGACACGTTTATTACAAAATGCGAATTTTGATGTTGAACGCGCACAACGTGGAATTATCTATATTGATGAAATCGATAAGATTTCACGTAAATCTGAAAATCCATCACTTACACGTGATGTATCGGGCGAAGGTGTTCAACAGGCGTTATTAAAATTAATCGAAGGAACCGTCGCAAATGTTCCAGCCGGTGGGGCAGGTCGTAAGCATCCAGGCGAAACAACGGTGCAATTGGATACCAGCAAGATTTTATTCATATGCGGTGGTGCATTTGATGGATTAAATAAAATTATTGCATCGCGATCTGCGGGTCGTGCAGGTATTGGATTTGGCGCAACAATCACGGATAAAAAAGAAAATGAAGACAAAGATTTCTTGTCTGATGTTCAATCCAGTGATTTGGTGCGTTTTGGGATAATCCCAGAATTAATCGGTCGTTTACCAATCGTTACTACATTACAACCATTGGATGAAAAGGCTTTGATTAAAATCCTGACCGAACCCAAAAATGCAATTGTTAAACAATATGCAGCAATGTTGGAAATGGACGGGATAAAATTAACGATAACAAAAGACGGTTTGTCGGCAATTGCAAAAATGGCAATTGAACGAAAGACTGGGGCGCGTGGTTTGCGTTCAATATTGGAAAAGATTTTGTTAAAGTCGATGTTTGATGCGCCTGATAAAAAAGATTTGCAAGAAATTGTAATTGACAGCGATGTTGTTAATGGCAAAAAAGATGCAGTTGAAATATATTCTGAAACCAAGAAAGCCGCATAAATAAATTATTAAATAATAAAAAAACGATGAATTTATTTCATCGTTTTTTTATCGTTTGCAATAACCCCATAATGTATTCGCACCGGTGTTTGTATAAAATATTGTTAATAAAGTATCACCTGTTGAATCATGATATCCGTCGCCGTTTTCATCAGTCCACGGAATATCAACCCATGTACCAGATTGGTTCGAACATTCTTTTGATAATTCAGATAACATTTGTGAATGGACATTATTCATAATGGTATCAATTTGCGCCAATAAACTTTCTGATAATACATACGATGTATCAGATGAACGACGGCAATTTTGTAATGCATATATAACCATTTGTTGATAAAGACTGCCGATATAATATTGTCCGCATTGTGTATATATAATATCATCAATACCAACAGGTTGTGTCGTTCCTCCGGTGCATATCGCGGTCTGTGGACACTGATGACATTCGGTTGCGGCATTTGCATAATAGTAATACTTATTGCTATCTCCGTGTTCCTGATTATACAAATAGTATCCATAATTACAACGTGTATATATTTTTGTTGAATCGATTGAACACATATTTGAATATGCATATGAATTATATTCTTTTGTAGATGTGACAATTATATTTGTTTTATCAAAAGGATTGGTTCGATTTTTATTACAAATTTCATTACGTGCATGACGTGATTCGCCCGGTGCATATTTACGACATCCATATGGATACGCATGCGAAGAATCGTTGGTTTCAACTGCACATTTTTGTAGAACGAATTTATTCAATAAGTCAGGACATGATTGTTCGATTGTATTATCTGTCACAGATGCCAGCAATACTGCAAGTCCAGAATCGCCCCCGCCGTAAAGATTGCTGCATGTGTTTAATTTATCCGCGCACATTTCTTCGGATAATTCCAGTGTTTGTGCCAGATTGATTTTGTCGCTGTTGTTTGAAAAGTCTTTTAATGAATTGGTTTGTTTCAAATAACATTGATTTACGACCTGTAAACATTCATCTTTGACAGTTTTTACACGTTGCTGTTGACCTTGATAAATTTCAACCAATGCTTGGCGTAAAAATTCATCCCAGACATCGTCGGCATCATCACGACACATATCCAAACTTTTTGCAGCAAAACTGCGTTTTTTGTTTAACATATTTATAAATGCAGAATTTTGATTGTTTTTCAAAACATCGCCAGACAAAGTAATCTGATTTTCCAGTTTATAAAAATCGGTTGAATATATTGGTTCGCCGGTTGTTGAATTTAAATATTTACCAGTAAAATCAAGACAGTGTATATATCCATTCCCACATGCAGAATTTGCGATTATATCATTTCGGACATTTGCAATACAATCATTTATTGTTACCGAATTATGTACATTGTAATTTTCCAATCGTGCATCTTGCATTTCGTGTCGCGTTGTTCGAATTGCGGCATTTGCAGCATTTTTTTTGTTATCAAGATTTGATTCCAATAATGAACAATCGTTTTCAATATACATACCATATGCAGATGCAACCATTTTCAAATCAGACGCTGCGCATGTTTGTGCAACCAATTCAGAACATTGTGCGTTGACCGCATTAAACAAAGATTCACCGGTAAGATTTGCAATATCCGCCCCGCTGATTAAATTTGTTGTTGACCATATAGATTTGATGTTATTGGTATTGTTTTGTGGTGCCGATGTTTTAGAAGTGCTAAGAACATCTGAAATATTTTTTAATGTGTTTGCACTTTTCGAATTGTCTTTTTTTATCGCAGATTCACCTTCGGATGCAGACAGCATTGCTTTTACTTCATTAGACGTTTTTGAAATAACATCAATATTTAATTCTTTGAAATCTTTCAAACTGTCTGATGTTTGCGATAATGATTTTTCCTTGGCCTGGATGTCTTTTAATTTTGAAGAACACACACATCGACGATAACTTTCGTTTTGTGTTGCACAAAATTGATCCATACATGTGAAGTACGCATCACGACAAGATTCATAATCCGAACCAAATGTTCGTGTTTTCACATTTGTTGCCGCACGAATTATGCGATTTTGTTGTGATTGTTTTGCCGCGCGTGCAGTTGTTTGTTTGTTTGTTGTTGCGCTGCGTCCTGTTATAACTTTGTTCGATGTCGATGTTCGTGCATTTGTTTGACGAACATTACGCGAAGAAACCGAATGATTGTTTTCACTTCGTGTTCGTGTTGTTGCCTGGCGCGATACTGTTGATATAGTATTATTTTGTGTACGCGTAGCAGCATTGACATTGTCAATGCATAAAAACACAGCCAATAAAATCAGACAAAACTTTCTCATCCTATACTTTTTAATAATAATAACAAAAATAGGACGTTCCAGGCAAGGGGATTTTATAAAAAATTAAAATAAAAAAATCCACGATTGTGGATTCTTTATTGATGATTTGGTGCGCCTTCGGTTGATGCGTGTGTGCGTTCAACAAAAGTTATTCGACCTTTGTCCAGATCATAAGGTGTCATTTCAACATGAACTTTTTCACCAACATTGACCCAAATGCGTGCTTTGCGCATTTTTCCGCATACGGTTGCCAATATCATATGTCCGTTTTCAAGACGAACGCGGAACATAGTGTTCGGCAATCTTTCTTCGACTGTGCCAGAAAAAACAATTACATCATCTTTTGCCATAAATAAAACCTCATTTTTTTACCGTAATAATAATATTTGTCACAAAGATAAATTGCAAGAAGTTTTTATATCTGCTTGCAAGGAAAAAGATTTTTTGATAAAATAAAATAAAATTGTAGGGTGGATCCATATGAAAATAACAAAGATTTTATTGCTTTTATTAATGATTCCGTCGGTTTCATTCGGTGCACAACGCAGCGAAAGCGCAATACGTATGGGAACAGGACGCGTTTCCCAGACGGGGGCACGTGTTTCGGTAACTGCGTCTGATGTAAGGGCTGCATTAAGCAATTCGAATACAGATACGGGTGCTGCGTCTGTTTCTGATGAAAAAAAAGTTGTTGCATCATCAGGCGATTGTCG
>CAMOXB010000054.1 GCA_946628805.1 uncultured Pseudomonadota bacterium | reverse complement strand
AGCAAATTGAATT
Organism: uncultured Pseudomonadota bacterium; assembly: GCA_946628805.1. Lineage (GTDB taxonomy): Bacteria > Pseudomonadota > Alphaproteobacteria > Rs-D84 > Rs-D84 > Enterousia. Next base: position 3,692 of record CAMOXB010000054.1, on the reverse strand, counting down.
GGAAAGCGACCTGCGTCATGGTCATATGACAGGCGGAAAAATCAATCATATTTTGGCAAACGCGATGGAGGCTATCCTGGGCGCAATATTTATTGAATCTGGGTTTGATGTTGCGAAAAAAATAATCGTTGATATATGGCGCGATTTGGCGTCTGCAGAAATCAACGCACCAAAAGATGCCAAGACCGCCCTGCAAGAATTTGTTCAAAAGAACGGACACGGTGATTTACCAACATATGAATACGGCGCCCCAATGGGTGCATCACATAACCCGGTATTTACCGCAACGGTAAGCGCATTGGGCAAATCTGCAACTGGAACCGGTGCATCAAAAAAGTTGGCCAGTTTGGACGCCGCGGAAAAATTGTTAAAAAGCCTTGCAATTTAACCCCTGGATTATTACAATCAAATAAACAAAAAAAGGAAAAAGATATGTTTTCAATTTTATTGGTTTTATTGGTTATCGTCGCAGTTTTAATGACTGGATTAATTTTATTACAAAAATCCGAAGGTTCTGGTATGTCTGGTTCGTCCGCGGCATCAATGTTTGGTGGTGTTTTAACTGGATCTGCGGCTGGGAATTTCCTGACACGAACAACGGCAATTTTGGCAACAATATTCTTTTTGCTGTGCGCCCTGCTTTCATTAGTTGTTGCAAAGACAGATATTGCCGGCACACATCAATCGGGATTGCGTGATGAATTATCAACACCAGAAAACCCGGCACAACCGGTACAAACAACAACCGAATCCGAACCGGTCAGTGTTGATAAAAAATAATTTTTCGAAATAAAAAAACAACCGCCATTATCTGGCGGTTGTTTTTTTATTGTTTTTATTATTTCGATTTTTTAGCGGTTGATTTTGTGGCAACTGCTTTTTTTGCAACAGGTTTTGCTTTGACTGTCTTTGGCATTTTTTTGTATTCGCCGTAAAGTAACGAAACACATACATATACAACCAATGCAGACAATGCTGTCAAAACGCCAGCGATTAAATCACCTTCGCTGAAATACAAAAACAAAATCAAGCCAAATACCAAAATAATAGTATATGTGATATTGTTCATAAACAATTTACCTAATTTTTCAAAGAAATTCATATTTTCCCCCTTTGGTTATTCTGATTATATCAATAATATTTTTTCAATGTAATAAAAAAGTGTCGCAAAATTTTTTTGCGACACAGAGCAACAAGAAAGTAATTTACAAAATTATTTGACCATTAATCTTGGTTCCGTTTGGTAATGGACCAAACGAAGATTCACGATTAACATATACATTTCCATTAACTGTGAATTTACCACAGAATTTTAATTTATTAACATTACGAATAAATAAATGTCCATTAATTTTCGCATCGCATGGGATTGTGTATTTATTCATATTTTGAATATACAAATTACCATCAACACGAACACCATTTGATAAAATCGGACTTGCCGGGTGTCTTTCGATAATAACATCGCCACCCAATACCTGTTTTGGCAATTCGTTTGCTGGCAAAGACAATTCGCGAACGATTTCAGGCTTTTTAACACCAATTGTACGAATTTGTGGACGAATTGTTGTATCTGTTTTTGCATCAATTACAACTGGCTTTACAGGCAACACGGTTGAAAACTGACGTTTAACAACACGACGATTGTCCACGACATTTTTATTTGCGATTTGTGTTGCGCCCGCATCTTTGCGAATATAGGCGACATTTTTATCACATTTGTTGCAACAAATAACATTATTAATCAAGGCTGAAAACAATACGATTATTGCAACTAATAAAGTCAGGTTTATCATACCAACAATATCAATAGATTTTAACCAATTCCAAATCGCGCGACATATGCGGCACAATTGACGCCACAACCATTTGATTGCACGAATTGGGAACATAATTATTTTTTTGCAATATTGTTTAAATGTTTGCTTGCGCGCCTTGCGCGATGCAGTTTTCATTTTATGTGATTTATTATTATTCATATAAAATCCTTTTGTTTGACATTATTATAGACAATATATTTTATTTGTCAATCATTTTGTCAAAAAAAATAAATAAAATAAAAATCGGGATAACCCCGATTTAATTTTTGGCGCGCCCAGCAGGACTGGCTCGGCACTTTGTGCCTGTGCCGCATTCGTTAGCACTCAAACTTCGCATATGCTCGTTTTCGTTTACTCATTGTCGAACAGGTTCTCGTCCGTGTGTTCGACACATAAATAAAATCGGGATAACCCCGATTTAATTTCTGGCGCGCCCAGCAGGACTCGAACCTGCAACCCACAGATTAGAAATCTGTTGCTCTATCCAATTGAGCCATGGGCGCAACAAGTGGGATTTTATATTAAAATTGTCCCAATTGCAAATGTTTTATCTTTTTACATTTACTTTCAAGAAAACTTTTTTACCACGTTGCACCATAATTGATTCATGTGGTTCAACAATGTATTCTTTGTCCGTAATCTTTTCGCCGTCGATTTGAATACCGCCCTGTTCCACCATACGGCGCGCTTCGGATTTTGAATCAAACAATTTAACCGCGACCAAGAAATCAACTATTCCCATTGGCGATTTCATTTCAAAATCAATTCCCGGGACATTTGCAGTATCTTTGCCACCGCCAAACAAAGCGTTTGCTGCGTCTTCTGCCTGTTTTGCAGCCGCTGTCCCGTGTGCGATTTCGGTTGCTGCGAACGCCAAGCGTTTTTTAACTGCGTTTAATTCTGCACCCTGGGCCTTGACCATTTCATTAATTTCGCTTAACGGGATTTCAGTAAATATTTTCAGGAATTTTTCCACCAAATCATCCGGTGTATTGCGGAAATATTGATAATATTCGTATGGTGTTGTTTTATCTTCGTTCACCCAAATCGCATTACCTGCCGATTTTCCGATTTTATTTCCATTTGCATCTGTAATTAAAGCAGTGGACAAGACATAGACTTCTTTGCCACATTTTTTACGCACCAATTCGACGCCCATAATCGCATTACCCCATTGGTCTGCCCCGCAGAGTTGCAACACGCAATTATGTTCTTTATAAAGTGTCAAGAAATCGACCGCCTGGAACGTCATATAATTGAATTCCAAAAATGTCATACCGTTTTCCAAACGCTTTTTAACACTTTCCATTGATAACATACGTGGCACAGTAAAATCCATACCATATTGTGCCAAGAAATCCAAATGTGAAAAACCTTTCATCCAATCATAGTTATCAACCATTAACGCATCATTATCGGTGCCAGAAAAACTTAAAAACTTTGAAAAAGATTTCTTTAATCCCGCAATATTTTTTGCCAATGTTTCTTCTGTCATAATTGGACGCCCAGAATCACGACCCGACGGATCACCAATACGACCTGTTGCGCCACCAACTAATGCGATTGGTTTATGCCCATACTTTTGCAGCCAACGCATCATCATAACCGGCACCAAGTGCCCAACATGTAATGAATCGCCGGTTGGATCAGACCCCAAATACGCAACGATTCTACCGTTATCCAGCAAATCACGAACTGCGTCCATATTTGAACTTTGATTAATAAAACCGCGTTGCGTTAATTCTTCAAATAAAGTATTCGACATATCAACATCCCTTGTTTTATCAAAGGCATTATAACATATTATTTTGGGGACTAGTATTATTTTTCTTGATTATTTTACCAATCCAGCTTTTAACCACTGCAATCTTT
>CAMOXB010000053.1 GCA_946628805.1 uncultured Pseudomonadota bacterium | reverse complement strand
TGTGCGGGAACTCTGTTCACGTAATATTCGTGATTTCTGGTTTCGAACAACTTTTGATATTTATAAAGAATGTAAATTTTAATATAAAAATACCGGCATCCGCTTACATGCTTCGCATTACAGCGAGATAAAGATGCCGGTATTTTTTTATTTATTATGCGAATTTACATAATTTATTTGATTTGCAAAATTAATCATTTTTGCACGCGCAATTTTATTTTTAAGAAAATATTTCTTTGCACGTTCTTGCAATTGTTTTAATTCAAGTGCATTTTTTTCATCTGTATAATATTTTTGTTTTTGTGCACGAAGATTTGCCCACAAATACAAATCAAACATTTCGCGTTCTTTTGCATATTGTTTTTGCAAATCTTCTTTTTCCAAATCTGCAACCAAATCATCCATATTAGATTGTGCATTTTCGGCAATTTGATAATCTTGGGCAAAGCGTTTATTTTGACGTGCACGTTCAATTGCTTTTTCACGATAAATCTTTGGAATCGATTGACGTTCAAATTTAACCAACATTAACAACAATAATAAATGATTATCACCTGGAACAACTTCGTTTTCCGCCATTGCAGATTGTTCAATATACATTCTGTATTTTTCATCCAAAATATTACGTGTGTTATCACGAATTATTTTTGGTGTTTTCGCTTTGAATTTTTTGGTTTGTTGTATTTTTACTTTTTTAACTGGCTTTGCGTGTTCTGGGAACATCGCATCTGATATAATTGGAAATCTTAAATCCATCTTCATATTCCTTTATTAATTTTTGTGTTCACAAATATTTACACAAAAAACCAAAACTGTCAACAATTAAATTGATTATGAAAATATGCAAATATTTGATATAATTCGCAAAAAAGAAAGGAAGTTTTATGATAAAAGAAATTGTTGCGATTACTGTATTATCTATATATACGATAATGGAATTGGCATCATATACACCACAGATTATAAAAATAATAAAAACAAAACATGCCGACGATATCAGCCTGACCAGTTGGGCAATGTGGGTTATATCGGATGTATGCTATTTAATTTATGTTATTTTAGAAACACCTGAACCAGGTATCATCTTTACATCGGTATTAAGTTTATTCTTTGTTTTATCAATATATGGATTAACAAAATATTATCAAACAAATAAAAAATGAAACAGGTATCTATATCGATTTTAATTGCGACAATAATTTCCAGTCAATCTGTGGCGGAAAGCCTTTTGTCTGCAAACCAATTTCCAAATACATTTAACGATTTAGATTTTTCGACACGTCAAGAATTCAAAGCCGAAGATTATGCCATGTTCGCAGATATGGATGCATACGACCAATTAAATATCGTGTATATGGATATGGATGCCGCTGATGAAATTAATCAAGACGCGTCGACAATAATACCAACACAACAAACAACAAAATCTGTTTTGACAAATTCGACAGAAACGTCGGCAAATGGATATTGCGCGATAACAAATCCAGCGATAAAATCCGGGCAAACAATTCCTATTGGAAAACCAGTATTGGAATCTGATTACACATATTGTTCGCCATATGGTCAACGTAATTTTGGCACAAAAGAAAAACCAAAATACGACAACCATTATGGATTCGATATAGGATGCACTGAAAGTCATTATGACAAACCGGTATTTACAACCGCAGACGGAATTGTTGAATTGGTAAAGCATAATCAACGTGGCAGCAGCGCCGGCAACTATATCCGTATCAATCACGGTAACGGATTTACAACATATTATATGCATTTGAATAAAATATTGGTTAACCAAGGACAACGCGTATCCGCGGGATGTCAAATTGGAACGATTGGAAACACTGGTGGTGCCAAGGCGTTCAAAGAAACATTACAGAACGATTATCCAACAATGCGCCGTGGTATATCGCATCTGCATTATGAAATGCATTACAACGGGAATCAGACATCAATTTCTGGAATAACAATAAAGCATGGATTTTCAAACAACAAATCGATTGATCCTGCATATTTTATGGGAATAAAGAAATAATAAATTGCTTTAATAACCATTGCTTGAAAAGTCTGATTTATAATATTAATATAAACATATGCTCCCAGCGTCTAGCGGTCAGGACACCAGATTCTCATTCTGATAACATGGGTTCGATTCCCATTGGGAGTGCCAAGAATAATAAAAAAAAACACCGGCATTTACCGGTGTTTTTATTAATTTTTTAATATTTATTCCAGCAGCATTTTTGCCTGTTTTAACAAATTGATTGCAATATCAATATCATCGGTATTTTTTGGGGTTAAAATCTGATTATTTTCCCCGGCATTTACCGGTGTTTTTGCATTATTTGATTCAGATTCAAATGTACCATTATGCAAAATCTTTTTTACACCCGCAATTGTCATACCTTTGTCATAAAGCAATGATTTTATCGAACGCAATTTTTCAATTGTTTCACGACGATAATAACGACGATTTCCGGCGCCAGTTACCGGACGAATGCTACCCGGAAATTGCTTTTCCCAATAACGCAATGTATGCGCAGGCAAACCAAGTTCTTTTGCAACTTCGTTTATTGGAACAAAAAAATCATTTTTATTTTCCATACCTGCGCACCATTATTTTTTATTCGGCATTTTCGTTATCAGCCACAGATTCTGTCGTTGACACATTTTCATCAACAACTTCGTCTGGCGTTTCTTCTTCGTGATCAATTGCGATTGCCGATACAACCTTTTCGCCTTCGGCTGTTCTGAACAATGTCACACCTGCGGTTGAACGACCGGCAATACGAACATCCCGAACAGGTGTTCTGATAATTTTACCACCGTTTGTAACCATAATAATATCTTGGTCATCATGAACAGGGAACGAACCTGCAACGGCTGTATTTTTACCACCCAGTTTAATATTGGTAAATCCGTTACCGCCACGATGTGTTAAACGATATTCATATGATGATGTACGTTTACCAAATCCATTTTCAGAAATCGTCAAAATGAATTCTTCCGATAACGCCATCTTTGCCATTTGTTCATCGCTTAATACCAATGTTGTGTTTTCTTCTTCGCTATCTGCTTCTTCTTCGATACCGGTCTGGGCACGGCGCAACGCGCGGCTTTGCTTTACATACGCGGCGCGAACCACAGAATCAGATTCGCCATGATTCAACATTGCCATACCGATTACATAATCATCTTTCTGTAATGACAATCCGCGAACACCGGTCGAATTACGTCCGGCAAAGATACGAATTTCTGGAACTGGGAATCGTATGCAACGACCACGATATGTGGACAAGAACACATCTTGATTTTCATTACATGGCAATACAGAAATCAATGAATCGCCTTCGTCCAATTTCATTGCAATTTTACCATTTGCACGAATTGAATCAAAATCAGACATACGGTTACGACGAACTGTCCCAGATGCAGTTGCAAACATCAAGAAATGTTCAACCCCAGATTCCGCAACGCGTTTAACTTCATCTTCTGGCACTGGCAAAATTGCGGTTATTGTTTCGCCTTCGGTCAGTGGCAACAAATTAACCAATGGACGTCCCTTGCCCGCAGCAGATGCTTCTGGTAATTTATACGTTTTTAATTTATAGCACAACCCCTTGGAAGAAAAGAACAGCAATGGTGTATGAGTGTTTGCAACGAATACATTTACAACATAATCATCATCTTTTGTTGTCATTGCATTACGTCCTTTGCCACCACGTTTTTGTGCACGATATGTATCCAGCGCAACACGTTTGATATATCCAGTATTTGAAACCGTTACAACCATATCTTCGCGTGCAATCAAATCTTCGATATCGATATCGATTTCTGCATCAGATATTTCGGTACGACGTGGTTGCGACCAATTATCACGAACTGCCGCGGTTTCATCACGAATAATTTGAACAATGCGTTCGTGGCTGCCCAAGATGGCCAACAAATCTTTGATTTGTGCACCCAATTCGGTCAGGTCGTTATGAATCTTGTCGCGTTCAAGACCGGTCAGACGATGCAATTGCAATTCCAAAATCGCTTTGGCTTGATCTTCGGACATATAGAACATGCCGTCTTTATATTCCGTATTTGGATCATCAATCAAATTAATATAAGATTCAATATCAGACGCCGCCCAACCGCGTGACAATAATGCAATACGCGCATCATCTGGGTTTGCAGATTCTTTAATTAATTTGATAACTTCGTCTAAATTACCGCAGGCAACAGATAATCCCAACAATGTATGCGCACGATTACGCGCCTTGTTCAAATCAAATATTGTTCTGCGACGAATAACTTCTTCGCGGAATTCAATAAACGCATCCAATACCGTACGAACAGTAAACAACATTGGACGACCGCGATTCAATGCCATCATATTTACAGGGAAATTCGATTGCATTTCTGTATCTTGGAACAAATGGTTCAAGACTACTTCTGGCATTGTGTCGCGTTTTAATTCGATAACAACGCGCAATCCTTCCTTGGACGATTCATCACGAATATCGGTAATACCTTCGATTCTTTTATCTTTAACCAATTCTGCGATTTTGATAATTAATTGCGATTTATTAACCTGGTAAGGCAATTCATCAACAACGATTGCAGGATGATCATGAATTGTTTCAAAATGAGTCTTTGAACGAACAATTATTGAACCACGACCGGTTGTGTGCGCTTTGTATGCACCGGCATGCCCCATAATAATACCACCAGTTGGAAAATCAGGTCCTGGGATAATTCCAAACAATTCATCATCGGTAATATCTTTATTATCCAACACAGCCAAAATACCATTGCAAACTTCGCCCAGGTTATATGTCGGAACATTTGTTGCCATACCAACCGCGATACCCGAACCACCATTAACCAAAAAGTTAGGGAATTTAGTTGGCAAAACAATTGGTTCTTGTAATGTGCCGTCAAAGTTAGGTTGCCAATCAACCGTATCTTTGTCCAAATCTTCCATTAATGACGCACCCAGTTTTGAAAGGCGTGCTTCGGTATAACGCATCGCCGCCGGTTTATCACCATCGCGCGAACCAAAGTTACCTTGCCCTTGGACCAACATTTCACCCATTGAAAAGTCTTGTGCCATACGCGCCATTGCTTCGTAAATAGATGAATCCCCATGCGGGTGATAACGCCCCATAACGTCACCAACGATACGTGCAGATTTAACCGTTGCCTTGGTTGCAGGTGCCACTTCGTTCATAACATACAAAATACGACGATGCACTGGCTTACAACCGTCCCGAACATCAGGCAATGCACGGTCTACAATAACAGACATCGCATAATCCAAGAACGATGTTCGCATTTCATGTTCAATTGGTGAAGTTGGAACTTTTATTTCATTAACTTCATTTGTTTCAATAATATCAGACATTACTTTTTCCCTTGTTTTTAACTGATAAAAACATAGCAAAATTTTAGCCTTTGGGTCAAGAAATAAAGCACTTTTTTGGCAATTTTTTTCAGGTTTTATCCGCGCTTGACAAAAGACATATGTGTATTATAATAAAAACAAAAAAAAAAAAAAAAAAAAAAAAAAAAAAAAAAAAAAAAAAAATTATTATTTTTTTTTTTTTTTTTTT
>CAMOXB010000052.1 GCA_946628805.1 uncultured Pseudomonadota bacterium | reverse complement strand
TCCCCGAAAACTTTTTCATTTGATTTGCATGATATTGCACAATTTGTGTTTTCTGGGTTGAATTGTTCCGCGCTTGTGCATTCATCAATTGTGCATTCGTTCCAACGTGAATTATTAATTTGTGAATTGTCTGAAATTGTAAACCAGTTTGTTACAAAATCACTTACCAATTTTTCTTGGACAATTTGATATTGATGAACCGTTTCGTTTTCATTTTTGCCAGGATATGTAATCACAGACCATTCTTCGGTGAACGGATCAATCGCGATTAAAAACGGATAGTTGCCTTTAAAATGTATCCCCAACAACAAGAATCCGCACATTGCAATAATTAAAAAGAAAACAATGGAAATCCATATCGAAACACTGCGGGATAATGCAATTGTCTTGCCCGCAGGAAATGATTTTACATCAAAATCATTTGGATAATCCAATTAATCCCCCCACAAATACAATAATTAAGCACGATAAACCAATATGCATGCGCAAGGGCTTAATTTCAATTCGTTATTGTCATAACCAATGCTGACTGGTTCTGCATCATAAATCTGACCACAACCTGCGAAAGAAAAACCAACAATAACCAATGCGCAAATTGCCAAAAACTTTTTCATGTGTCATCTCCTTTCTTTATAAAAGTATAAGAAAATTCTAGCCCCCACGTCAAGACAAAACAATATTAAAACTGTGTTGCAAATGAAAGCAAGAATCTGCGTTCGTCATCGTATTCATTAACATGCAATGGCCAACCCCAAGAGAAATTCATTGGTCCCATTGGCGTGTTCCAATAAATACCAAAACCAACAGATGTGCGCCAATCAGAATCGATAATATTTGGACGCCCAACAAAGGTATATTCCTTCTTTGGTGGTTTGCCTAAAATTCCATAATCTGCGAATACAAAACCTTTGATTTGATATTCATCTGGGATAAAGATTGGGAAATTAATCTGGGTTGAACCGTTGGCTTTCCATAATCCACCCAGTGAATACGAACGATAATACCAATTTCGTGAACCTACGCCTGCGACATCAAAACCACGTAATGTTTCACCACCCAAGAAATAACGGTAAACACGTGGTATATAATTATCGCCATCCAGTGATTGCAGATAACCCAATTCCCATCCGGTGCGGAATTGCCATCTGTCATCAAAGAATTTTACCAATGCCGTAATATCTGCGTTGTATCGCATAAATGTATTTGTGCTGCCAAATCCAGTGTATGCAATGCCAACATTACCAACAACCCCGGTATGTGTGTTTTGTTGGAAATTTGTATTCAAATTGTAATAGCGTAAATTTGTTCCCAATGTATAAAGGTTTGCGTTATTCCATCCGCCTTGATTCAAATCATAGTTTTGATCAAACGATGCTGATAACCGCATTGTCTGTGTCCAATGGTCGGTTAAGCGCCATCCCAGACGTCCCGAAATCATAAATGAATCACGATCATATCCGTAACCACCCAGTTTTGAATAATTATATTGTGTGTATGAAACATCGAATCCGCCAGATAATTCACGATTGAAAAGGAACGGTTCGGTGAAACTGAATAATGCCTGGCGTTGATATTGAGCAATTGACCCTTTGATTTGAACGATTTGACCGCGCCCCATAAAGTTGTTTTCGGTAATACCGGCATCAACCATAAAACCGTTAATTGTTGACCACCCAAAACCACCAGATAATTCGCCAGTCGGTTGTTCTTCGACTTTTACATCAAGGTTCATCATATTTGCATCCGCCAGACGTGTCGGAACCATTTGAACGTCTTTGAAATAGCGGGTATGCATCAAATTCTGACGGCCTGTTTCAATCGTTTGCAATGAAAAAGGATCACCTTCGCGCATTGGTAAGTGATGTTCAATGACACTGTCAAAAGTGCGGACATTGCCCAATAAATTGATATTATTTATATAGATACGATTTGTTTTTTGAATTTTGAAATTGATATCAACAGTGCGCGTGTCGTCGTGCTTGTCAAGAACAGGCTCAACGGATATAAATGCGTAACCATGATCGGCAACTTTGCCACGCAGCGCACTTATCGTTGCATCAATTTCATCAATGTTATATATATCTTTTTTGGATATCGTTAATACTTTTTTTAATTCTTTTTCTGGGACATCAGTAAAAGGATTATCAATTGTTATATCTCCAATTCGATATTGGTTGCCTTCGTCCACGGTATATTTCACAGAATAGTATTCGCGGTCTTGCGTAAATTCACCTTTTACATCGGTAATACGAAAATCCAAGAATCCATTACGCATATAAAATTGATGTAATAATTGCTGGTCATATTGAATGCGGTCTTCATCATACACATCGAATTGCGTCATAAAACGCCACCATGCGTGTTCGCGTGATAATAATTCTTTGCGCAGTGCAGATGAACGGAATTTTTTATTGTTTTCAAAATCTATATCACGAATGTATGTTGGGTGACCTTCTCTGATTTCATAAACAACATTGACACGATTGTTTTCAAGATTTATTTTCTTTGGTTTAATTTTTGTCCCAAAGAAACCCTTGCGTTGATACAATGTCAACATGCGTTGCACATCCGCGCCGATTTCAGAAACATCATATG
>CAMOXB010000051.1 GCA_946628805.1 uncultured Pseudomonadota bacterium | reverse complement strand
CTGGTGTTTTAGTAAGAACGTCCGACAGCAAAAAATTTATGAATACACAAGATGGTGCAACATTTACCTATAATTCATATGATTCAATGGTTAAGGCAGAATCAAAGTTGAATTTACGTTTTTCTGATTTTGGAAAAGTAACATTTTCTGATAATGATACAGGTGATAATGCAAAAGATTATATGTTTGCAGGTGGGTACAAGGAATTGCGTAAAACACCAGAAAACAATGCTACTATGGATTTTAGGGGAACTGCGTCTGGTGTTGTATCCAAAGGGGGAACACCACAAGAAATCAACGGACCGGCAACATTAAAATTTAATGCAGGGACAGAAACATTGAATATGGCGTTTTCTGGTGGTGAAAAACCGTGGTATGATGTGAAAATTGTAAAATCTGATAACGAAAATACAATAAGCTTTTCAAAGACAAACAATGTTTCTGTGGGGGAGATTGCTTTTAATGATACCGATTTTACCAACGGTGTTAAAACGGAAAATTTTGTGCCATCAAATATGAATATTGGATATTATGGTGTAAATAAAAATAATATCAAGGAAGCCACCGGTGTTGTCAATTATACCGAAGGCGATATAAATATGCAGGCTGCGTTTGGGGCGAAATTAAACGAAACAAACACAAATAATTAATGCAAAAGTTATTCATTGTTTTATTGATTGCGGTTCTGCCGATTGTTGCATCGGCGGAACCGTTGATTGTTAAAAAGGAAAATAAAACCGAAATAACGATGACTGCGCTGGATGCGGTCAAAATGGCTGGCGATTTAATTGAACGCGGTGATATTGAACATGCCGAACAGATTTTAACAAAAATGCCACAGACGAAAAGTTTGCCTGTGGAAATTGAACGCTGGTTTTTACTGGGGCAAATTGCACAACGTCGTGGCGACTATGAAACGGCAATAAGTATTTACAAGAAAATTTTGGATGACCAGCCTGATTTGGCGCGTATTCGATTTGAACTGGCACTTTGTTATATGAAAATGGGGCGTTGGTATCGTGCCGATTATCATTTGCGATTGGCGATGGCGGGCAAAGATTTACCCGAAGATGTTAAACAGATGATGGCGTATTATCGCTATGTTATTCGTCAGAACAAGCGTTGGAACGTATGGTTTAATTTTGGTGCAGCGCCTGATTCAAACATAAATAATGGAAATGGTGGTCAGGAATGTATTGTTAACGGCTGGGGTCGTTTTTGTCGTGATTTGAAAGAACCAAAATCTGTTGTTGGTGCTAACTTAACATTGGGTGGAAATTATGAATTTGTATTAAGCGATCAATGGCGTTGGAAAAGTGATGCAAACTTATATTCTAATACCTATAACGACCACGATTATGATGACTTGTATTTATCGGCATCAACCGGACCACGATATATTTGGTCGCGCGGCGATATATGGCTGGCGGGGATAGGGGCACGTCGTTGGTATGGTGGCGAACGATATAATTATTCATATGGGACAAAACTGGATACTAATTACGATTTTACCCGTAAATTGTCAGGCGGATTATCATTGCGATATATGGAAAATAAATATGATGAATATGGGGCTTTTTTGAACGGCAATACATATGCGGCAAATACGCGTATGTCATATTCTTTTAATGCACGTTTGTATTCGATATTGCGTGCCGGAATTACACGCGAAGACACAATAAATCCGGCATATTCATATTGGCAACCAAATGTTGCGATTGGGTTGGGAATCGAAATGCCGTATGGTTTTCATATTTACGCCGAACCATCTTTTTATTGGTCAAAATATGATGATCCACAATGGGTTGTCAAAGATAATCAGTTTGCACGTGTTACAGAACGTGATTTTGTTCAACGATATTCGGTTTCTATATCAAATAACAAATTTGATGTATGGGGTTTTGTGCCGACATTGACCATTTCTTACACAAAACGCGATTCAAATATATGGCAACGCGAATACAATAAAACTGCGTTAGAATTCACGATGCAACAACGTTTTTAAAATACAAAAAACGTTTGCGAAAAATTTCCATTTTTGCTAGGATTATATACATATGTAGGCAGGAGTTTTTTCGCATGAAAAGAATTTTCGCAGTAATTACCGCTTTTTTGCCGGCTCTGGCTTTCGGTGCAGACGATTGTGCAACAATGCGTCGTGTACCCGATGGTGTTCAATCTTTGCAAGATGTAATCAATCTGGGACTTTGTCGTAACACACAAACAGCAGCTGCGTATGCGGCAATGCGTTCCAGTCATTTTAATAAAAATGCGGCGTATTCATCGTATTTGCCGTCTGTGTCTGCTGGGGTAAGTGCGGGCAAAGAATATCGTAATAAAAATTGGGATGATTGGGGTTATGGTGCATCAATTTCAGCATCATATTTAATATTTGATTTTGGTAAACGGACCGCGGATATGAATCAAATGATTGCAACATATCGTGCCGCAGGATTTGATTATGATGAAACGATTCAAAACTTTGTTTATGGTTTGGTTGGCGCATATTATGAATTGTTAAATGCAGATGCAGACGTTGAATCTGCAAAATCTGCATTAACGGTTGCACAAACTGCAAAAAACACAGCCGATAAAAAGTACAAGGCAGGTTCGGTTGCCAAGGCTGACGTGTATAAAGCAGATACAACATTGGCATCGTCTGAATTATCATTAGAACGTGCGAAAAATAATCGTGAAATTGCCAAGGGAACATTGCTGACCAAATTATCTTTCCCTGCGAACCAAGACATCGTTATTGCCGATATGTCGTCGTCTTTTGGCAGTGATGCCGAAAGCGAAAGCATTGATGAATTGATAAAGATTGCACGTGAAAAGCGTCCGGATTTATTAAAAGCGGCGGCGAATAAAGATGCGGCATGGCATAAACGCAATGCGGCTTTCTTGAAAAATTTGCCGTCAATAACTGCATCGGGTTCGGTATCTTGGAATGATGACCATTTGTCAGATGTTTATGAACCAAATCGTGTAAATGGTTCAATTGGAATACGTGCATCGATGCCTTTATTTGCAGGCTTTGCAAATATGTATGGATTGCGCGCTGCGGAATCAGACTATGATCGTGCGAAATATAATGAACAAAACACAAAAAATGCGGCGATGATGGACGTATTTACGGCGTACCAGAATTACAAGACCGCGCAAAATGTTCTGAAACAAACGCAAACTTTGTTGAAATCTGCAACGGAAAACGAACGTGTTACGTCAGGTATGTACAAGGTTGGTCGTGCAACAATGTTGGATTGGCAAACGGCGCAATCTGAATTGCTTAATGCGCAAAAACAAAATAATTCTGCGAAATATGATTTGTTTGTAAAACGTGCAGCGGTGGCATTGGCTATCGGTGATATTAAATCTGAAATCGAAGGAACAAAAGATGAATAATAAAGCAAAAAATTGGGTGTTGCGCCATAAATGGTGGATAATCTTGGTTGTTGCGTTATGCACATGTGTTTTTGTATTTCGAACCAAGACACCCCAGACAACAAAAAAGAATTTTGTTACAATGGACATAACGCATGGCGATGTTTCACAAACTGTGACGGCAACGGGCGAAATTATGCCGGTAAATACGGTCAGTGTTGGATCCCAAGTTTCTGGCACAATCGAAGAAATCTTTGTTGATTATAATTCATTGGTTAAAAAGGGCGATAAGTTATTAACAATTGAACCGTCTGTATTACAGGCATCGGTTGATGAAGCCAAAGCATCGTTGGACAGTGCAAAATCACAACGTAATTTTGCGAAAAATGAATATAATCGTAATAAAACACTTTATAACGAAGGATTTATCGCGCGTTCTGAAATGGAACAATCACAAACCCAATATGAACAGGCAGAATCAGCTGTCGTTCGTGCACAATCACAATATGACAAAGCGGTGACAAATCTGGGGTATGCAACGATTGTTTCGCCGGTTGACGGAACGGTTATATCGCGCAAGGTTGATAAAGGTCAAACTGTTGCGGCATCGTTCCAAACACCAGATCTTTTTGAAATTGCCGAAGATTTAACAAAAATGCAGATTGAAACTGCGGTATCCGAAGCCGATATTGGCATGATAAAAAATGGACAATCGGTTACATTTACTGTTGATGCGTATTCGTCCCAGAAATTTGAAGGAACGGTTCGTCAGATTCGTTTGTCGCCAACGACAACATCTAACGTTGTTGTTTATACCGTTGTAATTGATGTTGATAATTCAGATTTGAAATTAATGCCGGGCATGACAGCGTTTGTAACGATTATTGTTAATTCTGCATCTGATACATGGAAGGCAAATAATTCGGCATTTTTATTGCGGACTTTTGATGGCATTATTGATGTGTCAGGCGATTCAATCAATCCGACAAATCATTTGGCAATTCAAAGGGACGGCAAAATTATCCTTGTCCCTTATTCCAAAGGTATCGTTACCGCAACAGAAACACAAATTATTTCTGATGAAATAAAAGACGGAGATAAAATTGTTGTTGGCTATATCGGTCAAAAATCATCGTCTAAGACCGGCAACGCAAATAACAATCGTCGTAACGGCGGTATGATGGGCGGTGGTCCACGATAATAATGGAAATATAAT
>CAMOXB010000050.1 GCA_946628805.1 uncultured Pseudomonadota bacterium | reverse complement strand
TCTTATCAATGCGATTTTTTTTATGTTCATTCTCCATTTTTCCCCTTTCGCCTTGCTGCAGCGAGATTTAAGAAAACCGCACTTTCAAAAAGGCGGTTGGAGGTTCAGAACAATTCGAAACGAAATTGTGCGCATATTCAATATATTTTGCGACCCTCCAACCAAACACAGTTGGAGATTTTACGTCCATACAGACGCGTTCCGACCGGGTTCTGACACCCCATCAGCAAAACTCTTGCTGACAAAAAATATATTAACATAAAACACACGAAAAAAACAACTAATAAAAAAATCCGCTGTTAAAAAAGCGGATTTATTTTACGTTTTTTTATCGAACCGTCTTTTGCATTTATTTGCTGTTTTCCGACGGTTATAATTTTTTTGTGATAAATCGGTTTAAGTTGGGTTTTAATTTCTGTCTTCCAATAAACATTGCCATCATTTTTATTAATTGCGTATAAATTATTATCTGTTCCAACAACAAATATAAAATCATCAACCATTATAAAATCAACCGGTACCGATATATTTTTACACCAAACACGATTTCCATTTTCAGATTTTAATTTACAGAACGCATCGCCCAATCCACCAACATAAAGATATTTACCATCCAAACCGACATGGGCAATAATATCAACCATTGATGCCCCACCTGTCAGGTTATTTGCACGATAAACGTCAGTTGTCCAAACCGGACGCGATGTTTTTACATTTAATTTAATCGCTTCGCCGGTTGACAATCCGGTATATATATAATCCCCATCGCATATTGGCGATTGATTTGATTTAACCGGATTAGATGTCGCAAATCCAGACCATATTTTTTTGTCCCCATTCCAGATTACATTGGAAAAATCCTGGCGATACGGACAATCTTTTTCGCCTGATATATTCGCTTCGTTTTCTGATAATTCTGGTAATTCGCGATTCAATACGACAACGTCATTATTATCAAAAATATCATTACGAACGCCTGGCAAAATCGGATCATGTTTTGAACATGCCGATATTGCAAAAAGTGTGATTAAAAATAAAAATATTTTTTTCATCGGTTTATCTTAATGTTTGGGCAGTTGCCGAAATTGATGCCGGTGCGTTTTTATCACTGATTATGATATCCAGGATTTTATTCGCACTTTCATGTTCACCATTTGCCAAATATTTTTGTGCAACCATTAAACGTGATGTATAAAAGAACGGCGATTTCTTTGTATTCATTGACGATACAAATTTTTCAAATTCATTTGCACCCATTTCATCACCCTTGATAGTTGCCAGGTGTAATTTTGCCAAATCACGGAAATCACGCGTATGACCTTTGTCCGCCAGTTCTTGCAATTTATTAACATCATTATCAATTAAATAAGATTGGAACAATGCCAAATCCGACGTTGCCCCACCGGTATCTTTTGACAGGTTAGCCAGCGCACGCGCATCAACGTTTGCGATTGCATTTTCATAAACCATCGCAGTTGCCACGCGTGATGAATGATATACATGCACACCAATTTGAATACCCGAAACAACAATCATAATTGCCAATATCGCGATTGTTATATGGCGCCAGTATTTTTTCAAAAATTCCTGGGTCTTTTCGTTGTTCACATCTTCCCATACTTCGCGGTAAAGCGCATCTTCGGCGTATTCTTCACGTGTTTTTTTGACGGGTTGTTTAAGTCCTTTCTTTCTTTCCAAGATACTTGTCATAATACTATCTCCTGTCTTGATAATTTATATTTTATTGCTATACTATAAAAGTTATGAGCAAGGAAATCAAGACAACTTTACCAACAACGAAATCCAGCGCACCTGTTCCCTATATTGGCGGTGCGGGTGACGACGTCAGTTTGGCAAAATATATCAATGAAATTCAAAAGTTCCCTATCCTTTCCGCCGAACAAGAATACGAATATGCCACAAAATGGGCAAAAGAACACGATGCCATTGCCGCGGAAAAATTAGTTGGATCACATTTACGTTTGGTTGTATCTGTTGCCTATGATTTCAAGAATTACGGCCTGCCTGTATCTGATTTAATTGCCAGCGGTAACATGGGATTAATGCAGGCATTACAAAAATTTGACCCCGAACGTGGATTTCGTTTTTCAACATATGCAATGTTTTGGATCAAGGCTGAAATTTACGAAACAATCCTTAATAATTGGTCGATTGTAAAATTGGGCAACAGTGCAAATCAAAAACGCGTATTCTTTAATCTGACCCGCGCAAAGCGTGCATTGGGAATCATGGACAATTCACTTTCAGACGACCAGACGAAACAAATCGCCGAATATTTATCGGTTCCTGAAAACGACGTTGCACGCGTCGCAACCCGTATGTCTGCACGTGACGTTTCGTTAAATTCACCACTTAATACAGATTCTGATTCCAAAGACATATTATCTAATATGGCAGATTCCCGTATTAATATCGCCGATGGGCTGGAAGAATTAGAATTCAAACGTCGTGGATATGAATTATTAAAAAAGCATCTGGAATTATTACCTGAACGCGACCGCGAAATATTACGCGCACGACGACTTTCAGACCCGGCAATGACATTGGAAACATTATCCCAGAAATACGGTATTTCACGCGAACGTGTTCGCCAGATTGAAGAAAGGGCTTTCAAAAAACTGCGCGATGCGATATTATATGATTCAGAACCTAAACAAATACCAACGGATTCATAATGAAAAAAATATTTTTAATTGCACCAATTTTTTTAACCTGCGCAAATGCATTTGCTTTGGATTATACAATTGATGATTGGAAATTTGAATTGGATGCCGACGGTATGATTGGCTTTTTGGAAACACGCAATGACAAACCAATATTTATTGACGATTGGGATGTAAAAACTTCTGTCTTTTACCGCCTTAACCAGACACAACGATTGGGCGCGGTATATTCAATTGATGCCGCATGTGTTGATGATGACGAATATGTCCACGATGCATTTGTATTATTCGAAGATCGCACAATCGGACGTGCAGAATTTGGGCTGACCTATTCCGTCGCACAAAAAATGGGATTGGGATTGCCAGACGTTGGATATTTGCGTTTGAATAATAAATCAATATTGCATGATAAATTGGATTTAAATCGTGTTTTAATTACAGATACAACCGCGACAACCGGACACGATGCATTGCGATTAAACCTGGCAACACGCGCAACGGATTATGGACAATATGGAATTTCAGTTGCCGGGCCGGGTGGTGATTTTGATTTCGCAATTGATACGGCGGCAAAATTCAAACAATCATTAGGCAAAGTAAAAACCGCCCTTTCCGTTGCATTGTCTTATATGGACAAACCTGACGATTATACAGAAAGTTCATTTACACCACCGGTCACTGCCGATTGGCGCGGACAATTCGCATTGGGTGCAAATTTACAATATAACAGTTGGATTTTTGGCGTATCATCACGTTTGATTTATGACGAAAACCCAATTGCAAAAACAAACGACGGTATGGTATTAGGAACAGGCGCCAGTTATGATTTCCTGCAAAGCAGTATTTCATTAAACTATATGTTTTCTGATACGAACCTTTGGACACATCACGATAAAATCACCGGCGAAGATTTGGACGGTGATTATACACACACCGTTATTGCATCATTTCGATATAAATATACTGAAAACACCGCGGTATTTATGTCCGGCGGTATTGCCGATACAACGCCGTTTTTCAGCGTTGGAATCAAAAGCGGATTTTAAAAATCCCCTTGTATAAAAATCTATTGTTTGATAATATATTTTCGTCAGAAAGTGTTTTTCTGATGGGGTGTCAGAACCCGCCTAGTATTCGTCGATAACAAGACGTTAAAACTCCAACAAATGGTTGGAGGGTCGCAAAATATACCGAATATGCGCACAATTTAATACTAGATTGTTCTGAACCTCCAACCGCCTTTTTAGAAGTGCGGTTTTTCTTAAGTAAAAAAATGGGGAAGAACATGAAAAAAATCGCATTAATAATATTAACACTGATAACAAATCCAACATATGCAACAACAATGTGTGCCGCTAACAATACGGTCGCCGTGGTATTAGATCCAACAATATCATTTACAAATGGACATACATATGACAAAGCAATGTTCACATGGAAAGCGTGGAGTGTATACGGAACTATTTCTGGTATAAGCGCCTGTATAAATAAAGGTCAAGGATATTCAATAGGGACATCTGAGGCACATTTACGAGATATAAATAATAGTGGCGAAAATAAATTAATAAAAGGCACAGAAAAATATGGTCAATATTGTTGGTGCAAAATGACACATCCTGCATCTTCATTTTGGATATTCTTGCGTAATTATATTGACAACGAAACCTGTTATTCAAATTGCGTGAATTCTTGCGGTGATTTACGTTCATTCAATATGGCTTTACAAAAAGGTTATTTTTTGATATCGCATTAAATAAAAAACCGCCATATTGGCGTTTTTTATTTAAAATGCACAGATTGATGCGGCATCG
The DNA here is from genome assembly GCA_946628805.1 of uncultured Pseudomonadota bacterium. Taxonomy (GTDB): domain Bacteria; phylum Pseudomonadota; class Alphaproteobacteria; order Rs-D84; family Rs-D84; genus Enterousia. The sequence goes on along the minus strand of CAMOXB010000050.1, from coordinate 1,566 downwards.
ATATTTTTTATCATAAACCACAATGTTCGATAATCCGACATATACATACACATCATTAATAAAAAACATGCCATCACAACGAACAAAACACTGACACGTTTTCCATGCATACAATATACCGCAATGTTATACAGCAAAAATGCCATATATAAATCTGTTAACAAACTGACAATCCACATTGATGCACAATCAAATGCCAAGACATTTAATATCAACGCCAATGGATAAACAAAGAATATTGATGCGATACCCTTGACCGCGATTTCCCAGTCGCGTTCGCCCCCGGTAATTTCAGACACCAACATCATTAATCCAGAAAATATAAATAACAATAACACCGCCAACACAGGATAAATAATAACCGCCTTTAACAACGAAAAGACCGCATACATATCAAATCCATTACGAATAATATTAATCGCAAAAACTAATATTCCGCCAACCAAGCCCCAAAGGAAAGCCTTTAATATCGCGTCTTCCATTTTTCCATCGGCAACAATTCGACTAAAGAAATATTTCGGGCGAAAGAAAATATCAGTTAAACGCGAAAACCAATTTCTTTTTTTGTTTGATTTTGGTGCTTTCATTTTTAGGCTCCTATGATTTGATTATTTATATTTTTGCTTTATAATTAAAAAAAATCAATGGAAAAACGACATGAAGAATATAGTTATTGTTGGACGACCAAATACTGGTAAATCAACACTTTTTAATGCATTAACAAATTCGCGCGACGCGTTGGTTCATGACCGCCCTGGTGTTACACGCGACACAATTTCCGGAAAAATCCCAGGACGCGCATGGACACTTTATGATACCGCCGGTTTGGAAAATGCGAAATCTGGAATTGCACAAAATTCAACAGATATGGCGATAAAGACTATCGAAAACGCCGATGCGATTTTGTTTGTCGTTGATGGTCGTGTTGGTTTAAACCCAATGGATATTGAATGGGCAAAATTGGTTCATCGTAAAACACATGCACCTGCCCTTTTGTTAGTAAACAAATCCGAATCTGGAAAACGTATGGCGGATGTTCATGATTTCTATAAACTGGGTTTTGGCGAACCATTATTAATATCGGCGGAACATAAACGTGGATTTGATGTAATATATGAATTTATGGATAAAATCGGCGAAGGCGAAGACATTGAATCTGAAACCGAAGACAAAACAATCAAAGTCGCCGTCCTTGGGCAACCTAACGTTGGAAAATCAACATTTGTTAATCGCGTCCTGGGTGAAAATCGCCAGATTGTTATGGACGCACCGGGTATTACACGTGATACGGTAAAGATTCCAACACGATTCTATGGTCGTGATATTGTGATTATGGACACTGCCGGATTACGTCGCAAGGCTGGTGTTACCGATGACGTTGAAACATTGTCTGCATTAAAATCATTAGATGCGATTGAAAAATCAGACATCGTAATATTGGTTGTCGATGCAACGAAAAACATTGAAAACCAGGCATTGGGTATCGCGGCACGCGTTTATAATGCAGGTAAAATTTTATGCGTCGCATTAAACAAATGGGATTTGGTTGATGAATCCGAACGTGAT
>CAMOXB010000049.1 GCA_946628805.1 uncultured Pseudomonadota bacterium | reverse complement strand
TCTTTATTTTCTTTTATTTTGGCATGCGTTAGTACATTGCCAGTGGACGCTGCGGTTCACACAAAAAATTCAAGTCGTTCATATGCAGATGCTTATAACCAGGTTAATGCCATACGTCAACAACAAGAATACTTGAACGCAACCGCAACAAATGCGACAACGGCATCTGCGACGGCAAATTTACCAGTTATGGTATCTGATGAAAAATTAGCATCGGAAATTTTGAACAACACATCATCAACAACAATCGCGGATTTGGATGCATGTTCGATGATTTATCCAAATGGTGTTTTCCGTTGGGAAATCCCAGAATCCGGTGTGCGTCGCAATATGACAAATCAATGCGTTTCTGTTGTAACATTGATGGACGCAAAGACTAATGCAGTTTTGGCAACAACAACTGTTGGTGCCGGTGATACGTTCAAATGTAATATTGATTATTTCCCACAATCTGGACGAAATATGGCGGCATTGAATAATGTCGAAGTCCCGGCAGACAATGCCCCAACAATGGACGATGTTCGTGCTGTTATGGACGAAGAACAAAAACAAAATGCCGGAATTAAAATTGCCGCAGGCGCAATTATTGCCGGATTGGCGGGTAATATGTTGGCACCAAAAGAAGCCGGTGCAAAAACCGGAACAATTCCATTGGGTGCCGGGAAAACACAATTAATCGATACCGCTATCGGTGCGGCGACTGGCGCAGGCATTATGGCAGCCAGCACATATTCAGGCAAAGTTGCCGGCGATACAATCAAATCCACTGCGGTTAATGCGGCATCTGGTATGTTGGTTGGAAATATGATGGCGGGCGCATCCGATACTGGTAAGATACTGGATATTCAAAAATGTGCAATTGCAAAAACCGATACACTTGCCGCGGGCGAATACGACTGTATCGCCGGAAAGGTTGATGAAAAAAGCGAGGAAAGTATATCAAACGCCGCTGCAACTGAAAATACCAAAAACGTATTCTATATCATTAACAAAGAAGGCATATTGCGCAAATGCGATGGTGTTTTCACCAAAAATACCACAACAAAATTAAACTGCACAAGGGTTGCATCTTCATCGTTTGTTGATATCAAGGTAAAATTAAGTGAAACAACCGTTACCGAAAAGCCATATCAAGAAATGGATGATGCAAATCGCAGAAATCACGCGGTTCGTTTTGTTCCATATAATACATCAGACACACAATTGGCGGATGATTCATTTAAATTTTATCCAAACGATGGGCAATATGATGATGTTGCGTATTTTTTGGTTAACAGCGCGACAAAAACGACTGGTTCATCACAACCTGCATATATCGTATTCCAAAACCATGTAAAACAACCATTTGGCGGGTACAAGGTATCACAGATATCTGAATTACAAAAAAGCCCTTATATATATGTATATCGCAATTCGGATTATTCGACCGGTTCGCAAATAACAGCCGATCCAAAAAAATTATTCTTTACACCAACACCATCACGTGCCAGCGACGGTGGATTAATCGATATGTCAAACCAAGCACGCGCAAAAGGCACACTTGTCGGCACTGCGGCAGGTGGCGCAATTGGTGGATTTGCCGGATACCAGGGCGCACAATCTGAAATAACAGACCGTTGGACAGCGGCGGTTCGTGAATACGAAGATTCGCTTTCGAATTTCGTATGTATGACCGGGACACGTTATCTGTCTAAATATAATGATTATGTCCAGATACCCGAAATGAAAAAATCAGAATAAAAAAAACGCCAAACGGCGTTTTTTTATTTATGTTTGTATGCTAAAACCAACGGCACCATTTTATCACGATATTGCTCTGGGATTTTTTTCATTGGTATAATTAATGAATTTTTCTGCCCCGCAGACATCTTTGGTAATTCCATACCGTCCTTGGCATTTATAATCTTGTCCAATACAACCGGAATATGTTCATTGATATACGGCAAAACAAAATTAATTGTATCGCCCTGCTTTATTTCATTACGCAATTCAAACGTTATATTGCCGTCCATAACATTTGTAATAACGCCTGCAACACAATAGGCTGAATTTGAATGTGTTTGTTCATAATCGTGCGCATCGCTTGGTAATGGGCCATCAAAGAAAGCCGTTGTATATCCACGTGTTTCCAGCAAATTTAAATCGTTCATAAATGGTGTTGAATCAAAGTGTTCGGGGTCACGTGCATAGGCATCCAATGCATTACGATATGCGCGCGTAACCATACCAACGTAATATTCACTGCGGTTGCGACCTTCGATTTTCAATGTATCTGGATGCGATTCAATAACCTCTTTCAAACGTGGCATAAGGCATAAATCCTTGCTGTTCATAATATATGCACCACGTTCGTCTTCTTCCAAAGGCATTTCAATCCCTGATTCTTTTTCGCGCAAAATCACATCATATTTCCAACGACACAATTGCGCACATGCACCACGATTTGATGGGCGTCCTGTTATATAATTCGACAAAAGACAACGTCCCGAATACGACATACACATCGCACCATGAATAAATATTTCCAATCCTATATCTGGACATTGTTCACGAATTGATTCGAATTCTTTGTGCGAAACTTCACGTGCCAAAACACATTGCACCGCGCCTGCATTTTGCCAAAATTTAACCGTTGATGCACTGCAGATATTCGCCTGGGTTGAAATATGAATTGGAATATCTGGATGATGTTGCTTTACCCACATTAAAACGCCCGCATCTGATATAATTAACGCATCAGGACGCAGATAATTTAAAACTTCGGATACACGGTCCATATTATCGTAATCGCGGTCATGCGCAAATAAATTAAATGCCAGATAGACTTTTTTACCATGTTCATGTGCAAAATCGATACCCTGCTTTACTTCATCTACTGTAATTTTAGCACGCGCACGCATTGAAAAACCCGGCAATCCGGCGTAAATTGCATCTGCACCGTATAAAATTGCCGTTTTAAACGCATCCAGAGTGCCCGCTGGCGCCAAAAGTTCAGGTAATTTAATCATATTCGCCCCACTTATTTTTTGCGATTTTATCAGATAAAAACCAGAATTCAAGACATTGTTATAAAACATATTGACAATTGATATTTTTGTGCAAACATATACATCATGAACAAAGAATCCAAACAAAACATTTCACAATTATTTGACGACATACTATCTGGCGCATATATTGAATATAATGCACGAAATGGTGTTGAAGCCTATGTTGCATACGATGAACGCGGAATAATATTTGGTATCAGTTTAAATAAAACAAACAATACATACTATCTATATGAAACAGATTTATTAAAATCTGAATATGAAAAACATAAAATATCACCAAAATCCGCCAAAGATTATAAATACATTTATTCAAACATATCACTGATATACAACATTCGCGAAATAGTATTAAATACGAATAATGATATTAATTCTCTTTTCAAAACTATATTGTTTAAATCAGACATTATATTCCATATGAATAAAGGCTTCGAATCATACTTTGTTATTAATTCTGGACTGCCTGTATATAATATTGGACACAACCCGAATACGCATCAATACGGACTGAATCGATATTTGATGGCAAATACACTGTGTAAAATATGCGGCATACCGCAAAACATAAAACCAGACTATAAAAAACTGTATAAAATGGTGAAAGACCAATATATGGCAAACACAGTTATCAAAGCAATGCGCGATTTTGAAATTGAATATTAAAAAACGGGCACACGCCCGTTTTTATTTACATTCCCCGCAATTTTTCATATGCATCTGACAAGGCTTGTGCTTTTTTTGCTTCCATTTCTTGTTGTTTGGCTTTTGCATTTGCTTCTTGTTTTACTTTTTCCGCAGCCCGGTCCATTTTTTGTTTTTCCTGGCGTGCATTATAAATTTTACGAAAATGCGACAAAAGATCTGAAAACAGGTTAAATTTCGCATTTTGTAATTCATAACCAGCACCTGCAAACTTGCAATTAATTGATACGATTTCTTCCCCAGCTTTGTCAGTAACAGTCAAAACATATTTAACAACATCAAATGCAACATTCACATTATCCAAATAATATGTTTCTGGATCATCTTTCTGTTCCATTTTTTGTGATTTTTTCGCTTTTTTCAACAAT
>CAMOXB010000048.1 GCA_946628805.1 uncultured Pseudomonadota bacterium | reverse complement strand
TGATCACGGGCGGCGCCCTTTTCCATCTTGTCTTCGCCAGAATCATTATCTTCGTCTGTCAAATGACCAACGTCAGTAATATTCATAACGTGATTCACATCGTATCCATTTGCCAAGAACATACGCTTTAACAAATCATTATGCACCATTGTGCGCAGATTTCCCAAATGCGCATAGTGATAAACCGTTGGACCACACGAATAGAAACCAACATGATTTGGGGTTAACGGCTTAAAATCTTCGACTTTGCGTGTAAGCGTATTGAATAATCTGATTTGCATAATGAATTCCTTTGATTTGTCGTAAATATAGTAAATAACGACACAAAATGCAAATGATATATTAATATATCAGCGTTCGTGCTGTGTTTCATTTAATAATTGTGCGACTATTCCAAAATTGTTCTGTGTTCCAGGGTTCCAACCTTCAATAATCTTGATTGCATTAGCAACCGCTTCTATTTCCATAGCGGACAAATCAGATATTTTTCTTTTTGGGTCTATTCCTGTCATATTGAAGATATGTCGTTGGTAACTGACAGGATCGTTATTATCACAAAATGGCGCATATTTTTGAATAGCATCACATATCGTCATATTGACATATGAATCTGTACATAATAATTTTTTTAATGCAATCATACCTATTTCTTCGGTTGGAAATACCGCAAATCCCCCAGCGTCGCCACATGCCCCCATTTTACGAGCAAATGCCCCGGAACGCAGTGCCCCAGGATTTTGGTTACGCCATGTTCGGGAACCAGATTTACGAACAAAACCCGAACAATCACTGCGTGTATATCTTACGCTGTTATCAGGCATTGATATTATTTCAAAGTTCAAATCCGGCTTAAAATAGCCCAATTCACAATTTATGCAATCTTTTATCATTATATTTTTCTTATAATCATTCGCGATATTTTTATCCGACACTAACGGTTCAACAGAATATTGCAAGGTTTCGATATGTGAACTTGTGTTTGTTGTATATGGTTCTGATATAAACTGTCTTGCACCATAATCCCCTTTTGCAAAGAAAGGAAGTCCAACAAGTATATATGTATAAAATATTTTTTTGTATGTCATCATAAGCCCTACAAACTTAAAGAAAAAATACAGAAAGTCAATGAAAAATTAAAATTCGGGCTTGCATTTAAAAAAGTGTTTATATATAATAACACGCATCCGGAGCGTTGGCAGAGGGGTAAATGCAGCGGATTGCTAATCCGTGACCGTGGTAACGCGGTCCGTAGGTTCAAATCCTACACGCTCCGCCATAAAAATTAAACCGACTTTTGTCGGTTTTATTTTTATCGTGTATTGAGTGGTAGAGTAGATTTCATAAATGTAAAAAATAAACCGCCAAATTGCGGTTTATTTTTTACACTTGTTTTTCTTCGGGTGTGTGGCCAGGCTGATATATTTCAACATCACGTGTCATTGACAAGAATTTACGTGTGCGTTCTGGAACCAATTGTTCGGTTGGCACACCACGCAATTCAACCAACGCGTCTGCAACAGATTTAGCCAACATTTCCATTGTTGTTTGCCAATCTTTATGCGCCCCACCCGCCGGTTCATTGATGATTTTATCAATCACATTTAATGATGCCATATCGCGTGCAGTCAATTTCAGTGCGGTTGCCGCCTGGGCTTTGAATTTATTGTCTTTCCACAAAATACTGGCGCAAGATTCTGGTGCGATTACCGAATAAATTGCGTTTTCCAGCATCATTACACGATCGCCAGTTCCAATTGCAATCGCCCCGCCCGATCCGCCTTCGCCAACATTAACGGCAACATAAGGCGTTTTAACACTTAATCCTGTCGCGATAGTTGACGCGACTGCCTGGGATTGACCGCGTTCTTCGGCGGCACCGCCGGCAAATGCACCCGCAGTATCGAACAAAGATATAATTGGTAAATCGAATTTTTCTGCCAATTTCATTAAACGTTGTGCCTTGCGATAGCCTTCGGGATTTGGCATACCAAAGCGATGTTGTTGGCGTGTTTCGATTGTGCGACCTTTTTCTTGACCAATAATCATTGCCGGTATTCCATACCAATAACCGATACCGCCACACATGGCCGCATCTTCGCCGAAACATCTATCGCCTGCAAGATATGTCCATTTATCAACAATCCCGCTAACATAGTCCAAGAAATGCGGACGGTTTTCATTACGTGCTAACAAGACCTTGTCATATTCTGGTGTTTTTCCGGTATCGCGTGATTTCTTTGGCGTATCGAATTTAGGTGTTTTAACATCGATAACCTTTGGTTCAATTGGCTGTTTAGTCAATACCATTAAAACGTTTTCTAAAACTTCTTTTAAATTCGAACGATCTGCAACGATATCAACCATACCATGATCGTATAAATAATCCGCAGTCTGGAAATTAGACGGTAATTTTTCGTGAATATTTTGTTCAATTACACGACGACCGGCAAATCCAATACGTGCACCCTTTTCCGCAATATGTATATCGCCCAGCATTGCAAACGAAGCTGTTACACCACCAAATGTTGGATCGGTCAGAACAACAATATATGGCAATTTATTTTCGTGTAATTTATTAACTGCAACCGTAGTGCGCGCCATTTGCATTAACGACAAGATGTTTTCTTGCATACGTGCGCCACCACTGCACGTCACCATAACGAAAGGTTTTTTTAATTCAATTGCGTGTTCAATACTGGCGATAATTGCGTCCCCAGCGGCACGCCCCATTGACCCCATCATAAAGTCGCCGTTCATAACACAAACAGTTGTATCAATTCCGCCGATTTTTCCATCTGCAGTCGATATTGAATCATTTGTTCCGGTATCTTCGCGGGCTTCCTTTAATCTTTCTTTATACGACATACGGTCGGTAAAGTTCAACGGGTCATCACTTACGATTGGCAAATCAAATTTTACCCAATCTATATCATCGAAAAGCAGATTAAAACGCTGTTTTGGTGTCATCATAAACGCACGTCCGCAACGTGGGCATACATAGTGATTATTTTTATAATCTTTATAGAAAACCAATCGACCACATGCTTCGCATTTAATCCACATTAAACGGCGAACGCGTTCATATTTATCGCGGTTATGATTTGTAATTCCATTTGACATAATTTATCCGTTCATTTTCTTTGTTAATTCACGACTTGGCTTGAAAAGCACAGTTCGATTTGCGTCCATATGTATCATTTCGCCCGTACTTGGGTTATATCCATTTCGGGTTGCGCGTTTGCGCGATTGAAAAGTCCCAAATCCACGTATTTCAATACGATCATCATTAGCAATTGAATTTTTCATTTCGTCCATAACGCAATCCAGCATTGCAGTTGCATCACTGGCGCGCATATTTTTGAATTGCACTTGGATTGTTCTGATAACATCTGAACGTTTCATAATAAATCATCCTTTTTATTTCATACACATATTATGATAGCAATTTTATAAAAATAAAGCAAATTATTCGCAAGGAAAAGGCTCTTATACAAAAACGCCCGGAATACCGATAAAATCAAGACTATCAAGAGGGAGTTTTTATGCACGAACCAGATCTTTTTCAATGCGCAAATATGCCACTTATCGGTGATATGGCACCACGTTTCAGTGCGAACACTACAAATGGGCCAATAAATTTTCCGGACGATTATCGTGGACATTGGATTATTTTGTTTTCGCACCCAATGGATTTTACGCCGGTATGCACAACCGAATTTTTATCGTTTCAATCAATGTTAAATGAATTCCAAGAATTAGATGCCGAAATAATCGGATTGTCTGTTGGTGCAATTTCATCACACCTGGCATGGTTTCGTTCGATTCACGACGAAATAAACTTTCGCGATTGGAAGAACGTTGATATAACATTTCCAGTTATCGCAGACATTGATTTACACATT
>CAMOXB010000047.1 GCA_946628805.1 uncultured Pseudomonadota bacterium | reverse complement strand
GTTCAATAATCCCAGGATGTATTCGAACAATGCGACGAATGAAATATACATATGTAATGCACCCAGAACAGCCAATTGGTCTTTCTGGTCGCCATTGCCAACCGCATAGTATGCGTTCTTTAATGTTTGCATATCGTATGCGGCAAAAAGTGCGAATACTAATACACCAATCAGGCATACAATTTGGTTAAACATTGCGCCAAATGGGCCAGTGAATATTGAAACAATTCCAACCAACAATAATCCAATCATTCCCATAAACAAGAATATTCCCAGAAATGACAGGTCTTTTGCAGTCTTGTATCCGAATATTGCCATACATGCGAACATAACCGCCGCCAATACCAATGCCATTAATATAGATGCCAAATCAGACGCCAGAACCAATGGTGTGATTACGATACCCATCAAAATTGAATATAAAAACAATAATAATTTTGCAGTTGACGGCTTCATTGAAAAAGCACGAACCTGGGCCCAGATGGATAATCCCAGACCACCAAACGCCAATATATAATATGTTGCCGACAATCCGCCATTATGAATTAATGCCGTCCATGCCCCGGTAAACGCGACGATAAATGTAGTCAATGCCGTAACGCCAACTGCCGCAGTCATTAAACCAAAAATTTTCTTTAAATATAATTCCATACCGCCAATTGCCTTGGAAACAGATTTTTTTGCAACCATATGTTTTCTCCTTTTTATACTTGAATGAAATATAGTACACCATTGGAAATAATTCAAGGTTAAACGAAAAAAGAATATTTTTAATAAAACACTTGACAAACAATATTTTGTCAATTATATTATTGTCATAAAATATCAACAGGAGGCTTAAATGACAGATTATGAAGATTATAAAGGGATGCACAAAAGTTACATAGACAGAGGAACTTTGCGTCTTGAAAAATACAAAAAAGAATTGGCTCAGTTAGAATCAAAGAAATGCATAGATTTTCATTCTGGAAAACGTATAAATGGTCTTAAAAAAGCGATTAAATCAATCGAAGGAAATCTTATAACAGTTAGAATGTATCAATCATTGCAACGTCCATATGGAATGTAAAAAAAGGTTAATAAAATGTCAAAAATAACAAAATATTCTGATCATGTAACAAAACCAAAGCATGCAACAAAAAACGATATTGATGTTTTGTTAGCTGTTGGTAATGCAAATGATGATTTGCAAAACATGGAACAAAAATCAGTTGAATTACAGAATGAGATAGATAAAGAAAGCGCCAGAAGGTATCCAAATACTGATCATATTGCAAGATGTCAAATCAAATTAAACGAATTGAAAATTAGTATTTTAATTTGTAAAAGGCAAAGAATAAAGTAAAAAATAGGTCGCATTTGCGACCTTAATTTTTGGTTGAAAAACAATCGCCAATGATAATAAAATAAAGTAAAAGGATTTTATTATGGCGATTTTTATTAACCCGATTAACCCAGTTGCTTTTTCTGTGTTTGGTTTGCCTGTGCGTTGGTATGCGCTGGCGTATATTACGGCATTTCTTGTTGGTTTTTTTATGATGAAATATTTCACATCTAAAAAAAATGGGGAATTATATTTAACCAAAAAACAGATGGATGATTTTTTAAGTTATTTTGTCCTGGGGGTTATAATTGGTGGACGTTTGGGATATGTATTGTTTTATAATTTACCATTTTTTGTGCAGCATCCATTGGAAGTATTTGCGCTTTGGCATGGTGGAATGAGTTTTCATGGTGGTTTTATCGGTGCGATTGTTGCAACGTTTTTGTTTGTCTATAACAATCATTTCCAACCAATTCTTAAAAATGCATTTAAGGTATTAGATATGTTGGCTGTATTAACACCAATCGGTTTGGGATTGGGACGCATAGCAAACTTTATAAATATGGAAGTAATGGGACGTCCAACCGATTCGCCATTTGGTGTTGTCTTTGTCGGCGAAATGCCGATTCCACGTCATCCAAGTCCAATTTATGAATCAATATTAGAAGGACTGGTTTTATTTATCATAATGTGGGTATTGTACCGCAGAACAAAATTAAAGCACTATACCGGTGCGTTATCGGGTGTATTTTGCATTCTGTATGGATTATTCAGAATCTTTTGTGAACAATTTCGTGCGCCCGATGCCCAGATTGGATTCTTGACATCATGGGGATTGACAATGGGACAATTGCTGTCGTGTGGTGTTATATTAATTGGCATAACCGTTTTATATTGCGCATTTAAAAGAAATAAATTATAATGATAGTGAATATAAGAAAGGGGGTACACAATGCGTATTCTTAAAGATGATACCGAAGGTTAATTATAACAAGAAAGGATTCTGTTATGATAGTAAGAGATGATAATCAAGACTAGGGAGTTATAATTATGGGAACAGATATCGAAGTTGAAGATTAAAAAATAATTGACTTTTTGCGACGCAGAATATAAACTGCACTTGCTTTGAAAGTTTAGGATGGTTGGCAGAGCGGTCGAATGCGACGGTCTTGAAAACCGCTGACGGGGCAACTCGTCCGGGGGTTCGAATCCCTCACCATCCGCCAGTAATATTGAACATCCCGTGGCAATTCCACGGGATGTTCTTTTTCGCCCCGTTTCCGGCAGTTTTACTGCATGATGTTACTAGTGTATATCACCACTTGTAGTCAATCTATTAAAATCGACCATAACTATATACATTGTCTGTTTTTGCGATGCCGGTTTTTATAATAAATTCAATTGATTTTCTATAAAATGAATAATAAGATTAGTATTGAAAAACAGGAATACATATGCCAAAGATACGAACTGCTAATATACGAACAAATCCTAAATTAATTAACACTAATTATAGCAATTCAAATCCGGTTGAGGCTCTTGAAGAAATAATATATAATTCGTTGGATGCATCTGCAAGTAAGATCGATATAAATATCGACATGAATGAATTAAAAGTGATTGATAAAATCACGGTTATAGATAATGGTAAGGGTTTTTATAAACCAAACGAAGACACAGAAGTTGACCCATTCCTAACTTTCGGAATGTCAAACAAAAAGATCGGTCAAACAAACGATTTTCATCGATTGGTACACGGGCGTAACGGACAAGGTAGATTTAAAAGTTTTGCCTTGGGTAATGTTGTAGAATGGAAAACTAAAACAGACAGAGATTCTACAAGAGTCACTATAAGTATCAACGACCCTTTAAAACCAGAAATAGAAGATGATGCAGATGTTTCTGATATAAAAACAATTACAGGAACTATTTTTACAGCATATGCAGATGGAAAAACTATAAAAATTCCGTCACAACAAGACTTAAAAGACACACTGGAACGTTTTTTTGTTACTATTCTTGAAGATAAGCGAATATCTGTCACACTAAATGGTGGCCCGCTAGATATTTCTGATCATATTGAAGCTACAAGCGATATTAGCAGTTTGCCAAATCCAAACGAAGATGTAAAAATGAAGACAATTGTTTGGAAAACCACTACCGCGGAAAATAATCGTTTGTTTTGGTGTGATTCTAGTTGGAATACCATATTGGAAGATCAATTGGATGATAGTAAGAAAACGTCAAATCACTCTGTGTATGTAGCTGCAGATAGAGTTGTCAATGCGTATAAAGAGAATCGTTTAAGTGTTGCTAATTTAGATCCAGAATTGTCTTCTATAAAGAACCAAGCTATTGAGTTGAAAAATGATTTTATTTTCAATCATAATAAGCAAAAATCTGAAGATATTATCCAAATCCTTAAGCAAGATGGAATTTATCCTTATGACGATGATTGCGATCTGACCGTATCAGAAGCACAAACTAAATGCATTTATGATAAAATTTTAATAAAACTAAATGCTACTCGCCCAGCAATATTTAAAAGTTCCACACCTCAATATATCAAAAAGGGTATTGTTAATACTATTCAATTAGTTATACAAAAGGATCCTGAAAATTTTAAAGATGTATTGGAAAAACTAATGGATTTAACCCCCGAAGAAATGCAAGATTTTTCTGATTTATTAAAAGAAGTATCTTTAAATTCAATAATCAAAACCGCTTCAACGATACAACACAGATTGAAATTTTTAGAGGGATTGCGGCAAATAGCATATGGTGATTTAAAAAATATAAAAGAACGTTCTCAGTTACATAAAATTATTGAAAACGAGACATGGATTTTTGGGGAAAAATTTAATTTTTTGGCTTCAGATAATTCTTTTAGCACAATTATAAAAGAATTACGCGATAGTTTGAAAGATTTTATTGGTCAAGATGATATTGTTGGTGGCGATTATATACCCGATTTATTTTTTGCTAGAAAAGGTTTTTCTGGCGACACTCCGAAAGCATTAATAGTTGAATTGAAAAGACCTAGTGTTGACATAGGATTTGATGAGGTTACTCAAATTAAAAAATATTACAACACCATTACATCAAATGCTCAGTTTGATAAATACGAGATGGATATAATTGTGGTTTCTTCCAAAATTAAACCGGAAGCCCAAAAAGAAATAGAGAACAAGAAAACAGGTTTTATAAATTATGGTGTACAAGACACACCGAACAAGAAATTGTATATAAAAACATGGGCGGATATTTTAAATGAAAATGAACAGACCCTGTTCAACATGAAACAAATGTTAAATAGTCGTGTTAATAAAGAAGATGGTATAAAATATCTTGAGGATCAATACTGCAATATTCTAAAAAAATAAT
>CAMOXB010000046.1 GCA_946628805.1 uncultured Pseudomonadota bacterium | reverse complement strand
TAATAATTATTTAACACTGGGACATATTTGGGATACACAACCGATTGACATCTATCAATTAAATGACCAGGATACACACGAATTAAGCGCCGGGGCTGGATTACAAATAACAAATCGCATACACATCAAAGGGTCTGCAATATATAACATATACGAACACATGATACAACGACACAATGGCGGTATATATTATGAACATCCATGTTATTATTTAGCATTGGGATATCAGCGCGATAACGCAACACGTAATGGATATGTTGGTAATACAACAATTCAATTCAAATTTGGAATCAGTATTGATGGAAAACATTATTAATAAAGGTATGAATCAATGAAAAAATTGTTATATGTTTTTGCTTTTGTTTTTATGTCTGTAAATGCTGCAACCGCAGCCAGTGTTATTGGCAGTGTTAACGGTAATCCAATCACTGATTCGGATGTGACAGCGCGCACAGAATTGATGGCACGTCAAGGCAAAACATCAACAACAAATCGGAAACAAGCCTTTCAAAATATAATTGATGATTATATTAAATTGAACTATGCATCAAATTATAACGTAAAACCAACAAACAAAGATGCAGATGCGGAATTAAAAAAAATGAATCTGGGTGAAATGGATGCAACCGTTCATGCAATGGCACAATTGGCGGTTCGCGCAAATATCGCATGGAACGTAATAATGGCGCGCACAATCGCCCCAGATATTGAAATTTCACAATCTGATATCAATGCAGAACGTGCAGATTTGGCACGCGAACACGGATTACCAATTGAAATAACAATGTTGCGATTAATTGATATACCGACAAATATTTCAAATAAATTAACAAAACCGAAAGATTGTGATGCCGCTGAAAAAATGGTAAGTGATCTGGGTGGATATCCACAAAAAATAACCGCAATGCAATATGAACTGGCGGTTGATGTTCGTGATCGTATCGCGAATTTACCACTTTTAACATGGTCTAAGAATATCGACAATACTGTGTTTTTAATCTGCAGTGAAAAGAAAAGTGATGAATACAAAAATCTTGATGAAATAATAAAACAAAATGCTATTTATAAAAAGGCATCTGTTAATGCAGAACAACAATTAAAGCAATTACGTCGCAAGGCTGTAATCATAATTAACGACGATAGATATAAATTATGAAAACAATACTTTTTAATTTGAACGATAAAGAATTGGAACAATTCATAACTGATTTGGGTCAACCACGTTTTCGCGCAAAACAAATTCGCGAATGGCTAAATCGTGGTGCGCCTGATTTCGGCGTTATGAAAAATATTCCCGAAGATTTACGCAACAAATTATCAGAAATTGCCGAAACATTGCCTGTAAAAATCGTAAAAAAACTAGAAAGTTCAGACAACCAAACAACCAAGTTCTTGTTGGAATTGACGGACGGCGAACAAATTGAATGTGTTTTAATGCGCACTACATATGGCAACAGTGTATGTGTTTCGTCCCAGGCAGGTTGTGCGATGGGCTGCAAATTTTGTGCATCAACATTATTGGGACTGAAAAGAAATTTAACTGTAAACGAAATGTATGCCCAGGTTTTAACCGCACAATGGGAATTACGTGGCGACAGATTACGCGATATTCGTCCAAACGGCGACGCAAACAATGGCGACGTTTCACATATCGTTGTTATGGGAACCGGCGAACCTTTACAGAATACTGAAAACGTAATTGGATTTTTGGAACGTGCAAATGGCGAATTAAATATATCATGGCGTCGTATAACGGTTTCAACATGCGGAATTGTGCCGGGTATAAACGAATTAAACAAATGGGGACGTCCAATAAATTTGGCAATATCATTGCACGCACCAACTGACGAATTACGCGGTCAAATTATGCCAATAAATAATCGTTATAAATTAAACGAAGTTCTTGATGCCGCATTTGCGTTTTCAGACACCCACAATCGCCAATTAATGATTGAATATATATTGTTGGGCAAATATGATAAAAACGGTTCTGTGGTCATTTATAACGCATCTGCGGAACATGCAGAAAAGTTATCAAATTTGTTGCATAATCACAATGTTATGGTAAATTTAATTCCATGGAACTGTGTTGATGAACGCGATTTCGCATCAATTTCAGGAAATGCAGTTCATCGGTTCCAAGATATTTTGATAAAAAATGGAATTCACACACGAATACGCCGGGAACGGGGGGCGGATATCGGTTCGGCGTGTGGTCAATTAAGGCTGAAAAACGCAAAGGGAAACAGATGAAAATAAAATATATTACGTGTTCCGACCCCCAGGAAAACATATCTGTACCATCAATATTAAATTTTGCTGAAAGATACCCAATGGTTGAATTAGGAATCCAGGCGCAGCCGGGTCCAATGTCTTATAAAGGACGCCGAAACGCATGGTTCAAACAAATTGTATATGTATGTTCACAGATGTCGATTCAACCGAATATCGCATTGCACATAAATTATGAATGGTGTGATTGTATGTGCCATGGCGTTATTCCACTTGAAATCGCAGAATTTATCCAAGCGCGCAACAAACTTACTGGCGAACCTGTTATAAAGCGCGTACAATTAAATATTGGGGACAGAACGAATATATTTAATCCAGAAGAGTTGGCAAAATTAATAAACCAACAAAACGATCAAGAATTTATATTACCGTATAATAAAAAAGTCGCCCCACTAATCAAACAATTAAAACCAACTGGTGCAAAGTTTTTATTATTATTTGACGCATCATATGGTGCAGGTATTGAACCTGAAAGCTGGCAGGCCCCTGTGTATGAAGATATACCAAACGGATATGCGGGCGGATTTGGGCCTGGTAATACAATGGTAAACCTTGATAAAATAAACAAGCTTGTCCCCGAAAATTATGAAACATGGATCGATGCCGAAGGTCGCCTTCGTGATATATACACAACATCCAGTTTTTCACTGAACTTGGCAGAAAGATACGTCCAGGAAGCACTTGCATGGCAAAAAATAAAAGGATAAAAAATGTATTTGCGTTATATCACATGTTCTGATCCACGCGAACACAATCCGGTAAAAACTATTATAAGTCTGGCACATTTGCCACGCGCAGAAATCGCGGTTCAATGTCATCCATCAAAAATGTCGGCGGGCATGCCGCGTAATGTTTGGTTCAATCAATTAATTTGCGAGGCATTACAGGCATCGCGCGTTAATCTGGCCATACATATAAACGCAGAATGGGCATATGATATTTGCGCACGGGGACATATCCCGGACATTATACTGGCTTGGTTAAAGATTGAAAAGTCACACGGGCGTCCACTTATTAAACGCACACAATTAAACCTTTCAAAAGATGCCGCCGATAATATCGATG
>CAMOXB010000045.1 GCA_946628805.1 uncultured Pseudomonadota bacterium | reverse complement strand
CAATGAAAACGCATGGAACAATCGGTGTAACTGCATTGATGCTACTCTTTACAGGTTTTTAGAATTTTTATAATGCACGTGCCGCAAATTCAGATTGGGAAAACACTAAAAGCATGGAACAATCTGTTTCGGACAATGCAACATTGGACGTATTTACTGCATATCAAAATTATAAAACCGCCAAGACTGTTTTAAAACAAACCGAATCTTTATTGAAATCTGCAACAGAAAACGAACGTGTCACATCTGGTATGTACAAGGTTGGACGTAGCACAATGCTGGATTGGCAGACGGCACAATCAGAATTATCAGATGCACGCAATCAAAACAATGCGGCAAAATATGATTTATTCGTAAAACGCGCCGCAGTTGCATTGGCAATCGGGGATATAAAAAACGGCATAAAGGAAAATAAATAATGGAAAACGAAATTATTGAACGGCCGTCATTTATAAAAAGATTATGGAATTGGGTATGGCGCAATAAATGGTGGATTGGGATTTTAATCATAATTTTGGTATTGCTTTGTTGGTGGTTATGTCCGGGCAAATCAAAAAAGAAAGAATATATCACAGTCGACATAACACGTGGCGATATAACCCAGTCTGTAACGGCAACCGGTGAAATTCAACCCGTTAATACTATCAATGTTGGGTCCCAGGTTTCTGGCACAATTGAAGATATCTTTGTTGACTATAATTCACATGTTAAAAAAGGTGATATTTTATTAAAAATCGAACCGTCAGTCTTGCAATCGACGGTTGATGAATCACTGGCAACATTGGATTCGATGAAATCTGAATTAAAATATGCACAAAGTGAATATAAACGAAATAAATCACTTTATGATGATGGATTTATATCACGTGCAGAAATGGAAAAATCTCAGACGGTATACGAACAGGCACAACAAGCGGTTAACAAGGCACAATATGCATATGAACGCGCGGTGACAAACCTTGGCTATGCAACAATTACATCACCTGTCGATGGAACGGTTATATCGCGCAAGGTCGACAAAGGTCAAACCGTGGCGGCATCGTTCCAAACGCCCGACCTTTTTGAAATCGCCGAAGATTTATCAAAAATGCAAATTGAAACCGCTGTATCCGAAGCCGATATTGGTATGATTCGCGTTGGTATGCCGGTGACGTTTACTGTTGACGCATATCCGCACATGGTCTTTCGCGGTAATGTTCAACAAATACGGCTTTCCCCGACAGCCATATCAAATGTTGTGGTTTATACTGTTGTTATTGATGTTGATAATGAAGATTTGAAATTAATGCCGGGTATGACCGCATTTGTCACGGTCGTTGTTGCAAATGCAAAGGACGCATGGAAAACAAAAAATTCCGGGTTATTAATGCGGTCGTATAAAAATATTATTGATAATGTGACGGACGATATTACACCGAAAACCCACCTGGCGATAAAGCGCGGCAAAGACATAGTTTTTGTTCCATACAAACGTGGAATAACAACACCAACCGAAACCCAGATTATTTCAGATGAAATCAAAGACAATGATAAAATCATTGTTGGATTTACCGGTCAAACAACAACGAACAAAAGCAATATACGTCATCCATAAATGAATAATACAAACATTATTGTTTTGAATAAGATTAACAAAAGTTTTCCGTTGACCATTGGTGGAACGCAACAGGTCTTGTTTGATATAACGTTTACAATAAAATCTGGGGAATTTGTTGCGATTATGGGGCCGTCTGGATCTGGGAAATCAACGTGTATGAATATTGTTGGTGCATTAGATTCGGCAACATCAGGAACATATGAATTATACGGCAAAGATATTACAACCATGACGGCGGATGATTTAGCAACCGTGCGAAATGAATATATTGGATTTGTATTCCAAAATTTTAATCTGCTTTCAAAGCGAACAATTCTGGACAATGTTATGTTGCCATTGCTTTATCGTGGTATGAATATTAATGACAGAATACGCCGTTCGCGCGAAATGTTAAAACTGGTTGGGCTAGAAAAATTCGAAACCTATTTTCCAACACAATTATCCGGTGGTATGAAACAACGCGTTGCAATTGCGCGCGCGCTGGCTGGGAATCCAAAGTTAATATTGGCAGACGAACCAACTGGTTCATTAGATTCCAAAATGGGAAACGAAATTTTAAAGTTCTTTGAAAAATTAAATCGTGATTTTGGCATAACAATAATAATGATTACACACGAATTTGAAATTGCACAATATGCGCGACGAATAATTCATATCTATGACGGGCATATCACATATGACGGTGTTGTTCCTAAAAGTGAAAAAACATTACTGGATTCAGAAAAACGGCATAAAAAATGACAATCGGCGATATATTAAAAGAATCTTGGATTTCAATCAGTGGTAATAAACTGCGTTCGTTTTTAACGGTGTTGGGGATTATCATTGGTGTTATGGCGGTTGTTATAATGGTCGCGGTTGGTGAAACAGTGCAGAAATCAATTTCCGATCAATTTTCATCACTTGGGACAAATACAATCGTTGTTCGCGCAGGCGCGGCGCGAAGTGGTGGTGTGCGTATGGGAAATCGCCAAACACTAACGATAACTGATGCAGATCAAATAAAACGATTAAATGATGTTACATTTGTGACACCCGCACAAATGGGTTCGGGCCAGGTTATATATGGAAATAAAAATTGGTCAACAATGTTGCTGGGTGCATATCCAGATTATGCAACAATCCAAGACATT
>CAMOXB010000044.1 GCA_946628805.1 uncultured Pseudomonadota bacterium | reverse complement strand
GACTGTGATTTTGCGGTCTTTTCAGGACATAAAATCGGTGCCGATACCGGGGTTGGGGT
Organism: uncultured Pseudomonadota bacterium; assembly: GCA_946628805.1. Classification (GTDB taxonomy): domain Bacteria; phylum Pseudomonadota; class Alphaproteobacteria; order Rs-D84; family Rs-D84; genus Enterousia. Next base: position 2,533 of record CAMOXB010000044.1, on the reverse strand, counting down.
GATGTATATTAAAAATCCAAATAAATATTTTCCGGATAAATTCGGCGGTGGTATGGTTAATCGAATCATTGATAATGAAAATATTATTTTAAACAAATCACCCGAAAAATTCGAAGCCGGCACATTACCAATTACACAAATTGTTGGTGTGAAAAACGCAATTGATGAATTAAAAAAATGGAACGGTTCGCGCGATGTTCACGAATTTATTTATGACGAATTATCGCAAATTAAAAATATAAAACTAATTACACCGCGTGATGCGTCAATTATATCATTCGCTGTCCAAGATATGCATGCGCTGGATTTTGGTGCATTAATTGGTGCGCATAATATCTGTGTTCGTGTTGGTAATATGTGTGCAACATGGATACATAAACATTTGAATATTGATTCTTCGATTCGTATTTCAATTGGGCCATGGAACACAATGGACGATGCACAATATGTCGTTGATGTGATAAAGGAATTGGTTAAATAAATGTCAGATTTGCGCGATAATATTATCAATGAAATTAAAAAGGTCTTTGACCCGGAAATCCCGGTAAATATTTGGGATTTGGGATTGGTGTACGATATTGATATTCGCGATAAAGAAATCATTATTGAAATGACATTTACATCGCCAACGTGTCCCATGATGGAAGATATTTTAAGTCAGGTTAAAACAAATGTTGAAACCGTTTCAGATGGTCGAAATGTTGATGTGAAATTAGTCTGGGATCCAGCGTGGGATTTATCACGAATGAGTGATGCGGCACGTATCGAATTAGATTTAACAGAACAGGGATGGTAATAATATGAAATATGATGATATTAAAAATGCCATTATGTTGATTGAAAATCCTGTGGAAAAACTGGAATTCGTTATGGATTTGGGTAAATCCTTGGCGCCAATACCAGATAATGCAAATTGCAATGAAATTTTGGGTTGTACATCGTTTGTGCAAATCTGTGAAAAAGATGGACGCTTTTATGGACGTGCAGATTCAATGATGGTGCGCGGAATTGTCGCGATACTATTGGCGATGATTGACGGAAAAAATATCGATGAAATCAAAAAAATGGATTTGTCGAATGAATTTAGTTCGCTGAATCTTAACTTTGGGGCTGGGCGTTTGAACGGTATTCAATCTATGATTAGTTTTTTTAAGAATTTGTGATAGAATATATATATTGTAAAGGAAGGAATTTTTTATGCGCGATGATGAAAAGATGTTTAACATTGGAACCATTATGTTAATGGCGGTTGTGTTTTTAATTGTTTTTCTACAGGTTTGTTATCGTGTTCAAAATTCTAACCTTGATGCGGTGCGTCGCAATATGGATAATACGCGACATGAATTTGATATTGCGCGAACACGTTTTTCGGCACTTTCATCGGCTGATTCATTGCGTGGTTCGGTTGTCGGTGTTAATCCACGTGCAGAAATCGTTTCGTTCAGTAAGACTGTAAATATTAATGATATACCAATGGCGGGTGAATAATGCGTTTCGTTATCGGCAAAGATATTTTACCACACGAATACAAAGGCGCGGTCTTTAATGCAGAAAGCGCATCGCGTTTGCATTGGATTCGTCTGGCTTTTTCGTGCTTGTTCGTTTTGTTTGTTGCACGCACTTTGCAATTGGGAATTCAGAGTAACGATTACCGAAAAAGCAATATGAATAATGCAGAAATCGCCAGTCGTGCGGATATCGTCGATCGTAATGGTGTTGTCTTGGCGAAAAGTGTGAAATCTGGTAATATCAAATTATTTCCACCACGTGTAAAAGAAAAAGATATAAACGATGTTGCAAGTATTATTCATGAAATTGCACCAATGGATTACAGTGTCGAAGATGCGTTAAATCTTATTCGTTCCGGTCGTCGCGGTTTGTATGTAAAAAAGAACGCAACCGAAGAGCAAATGAAAATAATTCGTGCGGCACATAAAAAATATAACTGTTTTGAAATTGAACAATTTGCACAAAGACGTTATCCACAACGAAATGTGTTTGCGCATGTTGTCGGATTTGCCGGTAAAGACGAAGGCTTGGAAGGTGTCGAATATATATATGATAAATATCTGCGTGAAAATAAAGATCCATTACGTCTTTCAATCGATTCGCGTGTGCAAAATATCTTTCACGAACAATTAACAATCGCGATGAATAAATATGAGGCACGTGGTGCAATGGGTATGTTGATGAATTCTGCAACAGGGGAAATGATTGCAATGGTACAAATTCCAGACTTTGACCCAAATAATATTAATTCAATTCCTGTTAATACACGTCGTTTTAAATTAATGCGTGATAATTTCGAAATGGGTTCTATTTTCAAAATCTTTAATACGGCACTGGCATATGAAAACGGTCTGCAAAACAAAGATTACAAGGTTGATGAACCGTTAATGATTTATGATAAATTTGGTCGTCCGGCAATGCGTAAACCAATTGATGACGTTTCGTCCTTTAAACGTGATGTTGTTAAAAAGGGCGGACATAAAACTTTGAAAGCCCCGGATATTATGCTGCATTCATGTAATGT
>CAMOXB010000043.1 GCA_946628805.1 uncultured Pseudomonadota bacterium | reverse complement strand
GACGACTGCAACGCTGAAATCAGGTCTGATTTTTGTTCGCGTCTCATCTTTATATATCCTTTTAAGCTTTTTGTTAACTTTCCATCTGTGGTTTCCCACGGGTGGGGCCTGTACTTCCTGCCCCAAAGAAATCTTTTCTTTGTCTATGATGGAAATTAAGTGATTTTCTTCACACCATCAGTCTTGGACAGAAATCGTTGTTATGGCGGAGTTGCCGCCACCATAAATTATTTTACATCAACTTTCAGGCCTGGGCCTTGGGTTGTTGCAACACTGCAACCCAAGATATATTGACCCTTGGCAGATGCAGGTTTAACTTTTTTCAATTGTTCGATTAATGCATTTGCATTTTCGACTAATTTAGATGTTTCAAAAGACATTTTACCAATTCCAGCATGGATAATACCTTTCTTTTCAGCACGGTATTCGATTTGTCCTGCTTTTGCATTGGCAACGGCTTCTGCAACGTTATTTGTAACAGTTCCCAATTTTGGGTTCGGCATTAAACCTTTTGGTCCCAAAACGCGTGCGACTTTTGACATCTTTGGCATCATATCAGGTGTTGCGATAACACGATCGAATTCCAAAAATCCATTTGCAACTTTGTCAATCAATTCTTCGCCACCGATAACATCAGCGCCAGCCTTTTTGGCTTCGTCTTGTGAATTGATTGTGAATACTGCAACGCGGACAGATTTACCAGTGCCGTTTGGCAAAGACAACATACCGCGGATATTTTGGTCTGCTTTTGCGACATCAATACCCAATTTGATTGCAATTTCTAAACTTTCGTCGAATTTTTTCGAACAAAAACCACGCAATGCTTCAATAGCTTCGTCCATTGCATAAACTTTTTTGGTGTCCAAATTGGCCCAAGTTTGTTTTCTTTTTGTAACTTTCATGACCTTATTCCTCCACCTTTACGCCCATAGAACGGCATTGACCCGCAACAATGTTGCATGCGGATTCAATTGTAGAGCAATTCAAGTCAGGCATTTTGTTCTTTGCAATTTCTTCGATTTGAGCCTTGGAAATTGTACCAACGAAATCGCGTCCTGGTTTATGAGAACCAATTTTCAATTTCAATGCTTTTTTAATATAGTATGACACAGGTGGCAATTTCATAATAAATTCGAAAGAGCGATCTGTATAAACAGTGATTATGCAAGGAATTGGCATTCCTGGTTCTTTATCGGCTGTTTTGTCATTAAATTGTTTACAAAATTCTGCGATGTTAACACCCGCAGCACCCAACGCTGGTCCAATTGGTGGCGCTGGATTGGCTTGTTTCGCTGGCACAACCAGTTTAACAATACCTTTCAGTTCTTTTTTTGCCATTTTACACCTCTTTTTTGTTTAGTGTCGTGGTACGATGTGGCGCATCTTCCACGGTTTTATTTAACCGACCGGTTAAATTCTTTCGACTTGGCTGAAATCCAATTCAACACTGGTTTCACGACCAAATACTAAAATCGTCACTGTCATTTTTTGTTTTACATTATCAACATTAGACGCGATACCATTAAAGTTCGCAAATGGTCCATCGATAACATGGACTTCTTGACCATCTTCATAGACAGTGTCTTCGGTGACAACCGAACCTTCTTCGACCTGTTTCAAAAGGCGACGCGCTTCGGCTTCACTGATAGGAATTGGCTTTGATTGGTTTTTGACTTTTTGACCCAAGAACATAACAACGTTTGGCATCAATTTAACCAACGAAAATGTTTCATTATTCATAACCATTTGAACAACGATATAGCCTGGGAAAAATTTCTTTTCTGTTTTAACGCGTTTACCAGCCTTGACTTCGGAAACTTCGCGTGTTGGAACCAAAATTTCACCAAAATAAGCATTTAATTTACGTTTATCAATTTGTTCACGCAATTCACGTGCGACCTTGTCTTCGCAAGATGTATGAACATTAACGACAAACCACTGCATTTTTTCTTCCATGACACATCCCTTTAATTAGAATATCCAGTTCACCAAAGCATTTAAAATGCTGTCCACGACGAAAAAGAATAACGCCGACAATCCAGAAAACAACAATATCATAAATGTGGTATGAATAACGGTTTCACGTGTTGGCCAAACGATTTTAAACCATTCACTGCGGACGGATTTGATAAAATCTATTACTTTTTTCATGCGTTTTCCCAATTTTTATCGTTTTTATCAGATTTTTCTGGCAGGGGCTAAAGGAATCGAACCCTTATCCGCGGTTTTGGAGACCGATATTCTACCGTTGAACTAAGCCCCTATATCAAATACTTATGCTTCAAAACCCATAACCACACCCCGGCATTTCCGCCATTTTAATCTGATAATCGGTGAAAGCATAGCACACCAAACCAAAAAATCAAGCGGAAATATTATAATATTTTTGAAAAATTATCGCAAGCGAAAAAGCATTGTCAATTTTTGAAATTTATGATATAATTCGGTTGAATCCAATGGGAATCGGGTTCTTTTTTACACCACGAGAGAGAAAAAACATGCGAAAAACATTCGTTTTTTTATTGTTATTATTGTTTTTTCCAATGAAAGTTTTTTCCCTTGGTGATACAGATAATAGATATTATGTAAGTAACGAAATGTGGGCAACCGAACCATATAATAAATACGTATTTCTAGAAATCGGATTTGAATATACTTACAAAAGATGGGAAAGAATTAATGAAACAGACAAGGATCTAACAGAAATAACAGAAGATATTTTTGTCCCAATAGGCAAATGCACAGCACAATTTGTTGCACAAAACTTACTTTTATCAGCAGGTCATTGTATATTCACAAAAAAAAACCTAAATGATATTCTGAAACAATATCCGTATGAAAATGCCCGTGTGGCTTATAGGGGCATGAATTACAATAAAGAAAAATTTGATGTAAAACTTGTTGATACTGAATACACGGGAAAAGCCTTCGACACCTTGGGCGATTGGGCCGTATGGTTAGTGACAGATTCTAAATATTATAGTGATACGTATTTTGATATACATGTTCCCACAAAAACCGTTGATGTTATAAATGCTGGGTGGGGAAGCCTGAGGATATTTTCCGATGCAGAATTAGATGCTGTAAGACGGGTATATAATAAAATACTTGATAGAATAAATGAAGAAAATGCAAAAATAGATGACGAAAACAAAAAAAAGGACGATAGTCTAAAAGCTGCTATAAAAGAAATTTCTGAAACATTGGGTGTCACACTATTGGATGATCCATATAATTTGAAAGCGAGCGAATGCAAAATTGTTTTTGAAGATTGTAAAACCATATATTCTGAGATTAGTTCTGTTCGAGATAAACTTGAAAACACTAGCGACAACAGGCGAGAAAGATTAGAAAAACAAAAAAACAAGCAAGAAGAAAAATTTAACAAACTTTGTAATAATCAACAGGCTCTAAAAAGAGAATCTTTATACCCGTATATTTTAGCAACCACCTGCGATGCATATACAGGTAATTCTGGTGGTGGTCTTATTTCTATGAAAGGTAAAGATTTATATGGGACTATATCTTATGGTTTGCACGCTCTTACAGACGAAAGAAATACAGAATATATAGTATCAGCAAAACAATTTGAAAAAAGGCTTAGAGGCTTGATAAAAACTTATAATGCGAGAAATCCTATTGAAGAAAATTTGTCTAAAATACCCGAAAGACTTTATGGTGATGATGATAGCACAGATAAAAAACCAATCGAAAATAAGGCTTTATCTGCACTTGATATTTTGGACACTCGGGATATCAGAGATAATCTAATCTCCCAATTGTCAAATATACCAAACATGTCAAATGAACAGTTGGTAGATTTTTTGAATAACTTAGCTGAATATCAAGACAAAACGGAACGACAGGAAAAATTACAAAAGGCATACGAAGAAGCAAAAGCCAATGAACAATCGTTGGCTAACCGGACTTTGAGTGCGTTGACTGTTGCAGCAACTGGAATTGGTGGTATGGAATTAGCCATGGGACTTGCAGAACAAAAAGCAGATAAAGAAGCCGAAGCCAGTATGACTGCATATATCGAAACTATGCGTTGCACCTATGGTGATGGAAAACAAGTAAAAGCAGGACCGACCGAAATAGAATTACCGGGTGGAAATAACGCTGAACTGATGAAATTACGCAGTGAATATTTTGCTTTGGCCAAGGACTTAAAAGAAAGAAAAGAAGCACTGGGAATGAAAGCCGGTATTGAAAGCGAAGAAATATTAGATAAATCACAAACAGGCCTTTATGATGATGACAATATCGGTATAAATTCTGGAGCATATGAATCTTTATATCGCGCCAAAATGTTAGAATCTGAAAACGACCAAGCCAAGATAGACGAAAATGCTGATGCATCTAAAAAACGCGTGATTGGTGGCGGCGTTGCTGCTGGCGCTGGTGTTATTGGTGGCACGGTTGGAAACGCCATAATCAACCGCAAATCCGACGAACAAAAATAACATCATTTTTTACTTGCGCTTTATGAATAAAATTGTCTACAATCAACGTAAATAATGTAGGAGTCTTGTGTGCAAAAGGTCGTTGAACCACCGGTTTTGTTGTCCAGAATACTGACATTTGTGCTGGCCACATCTGTTGTTGTATTGGGCGCAATGGTGTTCACTTTGATGAAGATGATACCGCTGGAACGGCCAGAGGTTTTCTTTCTTTACACACCTACCCGTTCGGTAAATGTTGTTATTGATCCGTTGGTTCCAAATGCAGACAATCAAAATTCTGTTTATGCGTATCAACGCGGATTCATACGCGAATATGTGATTGCACGTAATACATTGTCGAATAATCCGGCAATAACACGTAAAAATTGGTCGCGTATTGTTCAATCTTGGTCATCAAAAGACGTGTATTCAAAATTCACCAAGACACGCCTTTATAACGATTTCACATTGGGCGAACAACGACCAACGGTTTCGTGTTCTGTTAATTTCAATAATAACGATCCGGTGCTGCGTATGTCCAAAGATACATACCATGTAAATTTTACCTGGATTTGTGAAAATATTGGTGGACAGACAACACAAAAAAATTATACAATACAAATAAAGATACAATCTGATTTGGACGAAAAAACGTCTGTGACATTGGGATATCTGGAAAAATTACGCGATAATCCGCTGGGAATCCAGGTCGTTCAATACAATGTTATCGACGGACGTGGCGATCCATTGGATTCAGACATAACGTCTTGGTAAAGATTTGAAAAAGGTAAGAAAGACATGACTTTTATGAAAACATGTAAAATCAATATATCTTTGTTGGCAATTTTATGCTGTGCGTTTCCATCATATGCGGAATTCCAGGCGGCATGGGATAACCCAAATGCAAATATGGCGGCAGGATCGTCAAAACCGGGCTATGCAAATTTAACTTGGTCAACCGGAACGGTTTTACCAATCAAAACACGCGCAGGTATGGCAACATTGGTATCATTACCAAATGGCGAAAAAATCGTTGATGCGGTTGTTGGAAATGATGGATTGTTTGAAATCAAACCTGACAAG
>CAMOXB010000042.1 GCA_946628805.1 uncultured Pseudomonadota bacterium | reverse complement strand
TTTTTTAATATTGATTTACATAAAAACTCTGATAATATTAATATTGAAACCAATGGGAATTGGCTTCGGGATTTAGAACATCCCTACATCCAGGCGGTGCAACAAGCATCGTTAAAAACCCTGACAACAGGTCGGGGTGCCACTTTGGTGGAGCATACCTGGATATGCTGTTCTAACCCCCGACCGCTTTTTCTTGGCGGTCTTTTTTTATAAAATTAACGGAGTCCGCATATGCCAAAACAAACCGTACCAGTTAATGAAACAGATGAATTAATAAAAACGATTGAAAATTTAACATTTACAATTGAAATGGCAAATAAACAAAATAATGATTATTCCCCATATCTGCAAAACATAATGGTTGCATTAAAAGAAATCGGTAAAGGATATAATAACGATGGATGTTTGCATAAAATACATCATGAATTAAGATTGTTGAATAAAACATTAATAATGTCTGCATTATTAATCAGTGCAACAAAAAATCCCGAACAAACACTAAATGAATACAACAAAATTATCGAACAATATTTGAATTAAAAAACGCCCTTTTGGACGTTTTTATTCATTTGTTTCTTGATTAGATTCTTTTTCAGATTCATCTGCCAAGAATTTTTCCAACCAATGGTTATCGATCTTTAATTGACGAACATCCGAATTTTCCAGCAATCTTTTTTGTAATGGGATTGTTGTCTTGATTCCTTCGATAACAAATTCGTCTAATGCACGTTCTGCGCGCATTATACATGCCGGACGTGATTGTGCATGAACAATCAATTTCGCAATCATTGAATCGTATGTTGGTGGAATTGTGTATCCTGTATATGCTGCAGAATCCACGCGTACGCCCAATCCACCCGATGGTGCATACAATGTAATTTTCCCAGGATTTGGAATAAAAGTTTCAGGATCTTCGGCGTTAATACGAAATTCAATTGCGTGTCCATGTGGATTCAAATTCGATTGTGTATATCCCAATTTTTCACCAGCCGCAATTCGAATCTGTTCACGAACCAAATCAACACCGTAAACCATTTCAGTTACCGGATGTTCTACTTGCAAACGTGTATTCATTTCAAGGAAATAAAATTTGCCGTCTTCGAACATAAATTCGAAAGTCCCTGCATTTGTGTATTTCATTTTCTTGGCGGCACTTTTGCAGATTTCAATCATATCATCGCGCTGTTTTTGTGTTAATATTGCCGCAGGGCATTCTTCCATAACTTTTTGATTTTTACGTTGCAATGAACAATCACGTTCGCCAAATATAACAACGTTGCCGTGTTTGTCGCCCAAGACCTGGAATTCAATATGGCGTGGGTGCAACAATAATTTTTCCATATAAAGCGTATCGTCGCCAAATGCGGATTTTGATTCGGCTTTGACAATTGGGAACGCTTCGCGTAATTCGTTTGCATTGTTAATCGCACGCATACCACGACCGCCACCACCAGATGCAGCCTTTATCATAACGGGATAACCGATTTTATCAGCCCAAATAAGTGCATCTTCGATATCGCGTAATGCGCCGTCTGAACCCGGAACAACCGGCAGACCACATTTAATTGCGGTTTGTTTTGCATTAACTTTATCACCCATTTTGCGAATCATATCGCTGTTCGGGCCAATCCAGATAAGTCCGTGTTGTTCAACCTTGTCCACAAAGTCAGCGCGTTCGGATAAAAATCCATAACCTGGATGAATTGCATCGGCGTTTGTTAACAATGCCGCCGTTAAAATCGCAGATTCATTTAAATAAGATTCTGATGATTGTGCCGGACCAATACATACAGATTCATCAGCCAATTTTACATGCATTGCATCCCTATCAGCTGTTGAATAAACCGCGACAGTGCGTATTCCCATATCGCGACATGCACGAATCACACGCAGTGCAATTTCACCGCGATTGGCAATTAAAACTTTTTTGATTTGTGGCATTGCTTTTTCCGTTATTCAATTACAATAATCGGCATATCAAATTCAACCGCGGTTCCGTCTGATACCAAAATTTCTTTGATAACGCCATCAACATCAGATTTGATTGGGTTAAATGTCTTCATTGCTTCAACCAAAGCAACAGTATCACCCGCATGAACGGTATCACCAACTTTTACAAAAGGTTTTGCGCCCGGTTCTGGTGCCAAATATGCAACACCAACCATTGGTGATTTTAATACATGACCTGATAATTTTTCATTAGATGTTGTCTTGTTTTGTGGGACAAATCCAACAGGTGCCGCGGCGACGGCTTGTTGTTTTGATAAATGAATATGTTTACGATATAAACCCAATAACAGTTGACGTTCCAAATCTAATTCAGTTATGCCCATTTCATCCATTAATTTAGACATATTTTCAACTGTTGATCGAAAAGATGACATAATTATAAATCCTTTTATTAATGTATAATAATTTAATGATACCACAATCATTTTTTAAGTCAAGGAACGGGATCGTATCCACATCCCCCACCTGGGCGACAACGTGATATACGTTTTATTCCCATGATTGTTCCGCGATAAATACCATATTTTTCAATGGCTTGTTTTGTATATTCGCTGCACGTTGGAATAAATCGGCATGCCGCGCGACCGCCAATAAATGGTGATATACATATTTGATAAAAACGAACCAGGTTGCATCCAACCCGGGTCAGGAATTTTTTTTGCACTTTGAAATTCTTCTTAACTGATTTTTCATTTTGCGGCGTCCAACATCGCGTTCACATTGGAAAATTGCACTGCGCGCAATAAAAACGTAATCCATATCTGGCAACATTAAATCTTCGTTAAAACTTATCCAATCACGCAATATACGCTTTGCACGATTGCGTTGAACAGCAAATCTAAATGTCCGTTTTGCGGCAATTATCCCGTATCGTGCGTCTTTTTTAACCATAGGCTTCATACGAATTATGAAATAATAATTTGCCACCAATGGATCGTTTGGTGTTGACAAGAAATCACGATGATTACGTATAGTTTTTCGTTTCATGCCCGGAATTATACCAGAATATAAAGAAATGCAAATAAAAAAGCAAAATTTGTGCGCTGGACTTGATTTTTTCTTGGGCTGTTTTTATAATGCAGACAACAAAGACAAGGGAATCATAAATGTATAATTGGTTATTAAAGTTTTTTTCCGCAGATATGGCAATTGATTTGGGAACTGCGAACACTTTGATTTATGTCAAAGGTCGTGGAATTGTCCTTAATGAACCATCGGTTGTTGCGGTGGCTGAAAATAAATTATTGGGACGCAAAGAAATATTGGCTGTTGGTGCGGAAGCAAAACAGATGTTCGGTCGAACCCCGGGCACAATTAACGCGGTTCGCCCATTGCGCGATGGTGTTATCGCAGACTTTGAAGTTGCCGAAGAAATGATAAAATATTTTATACGCAAAGTGCATCAAAGAAACCTACTTACCGCGCCTTTGATTATTATATGTGTGCCGTCATGTGCAACACCTGTGGAAAGACGTGCTATTCAAGAGGCTGCCGATGCCGCCGGTGCGCGTCGCGTTTATATTGTCGAAGAATCAACTGCGGCGGCGATTGGTGCCGGATTGCCAGTTGAAAAACCTTTGGGTTCAATGGTACTGGATATTGGTGGCGGAACAACCGAAGTTGCTGTTATGTCTTTGGGCGGAATCGTTTATTCAAATGCAGTGCGTACCGCAGGCGACCAAATGGACGAAGATATTATCGATTATGTTCGCAAGAATAAAAACCTGTTAATTGGTGAAAATACAGCCGAAGAAATCAAAAAGAAAATCGGGACTGCGATTATGCCAAAAGATAAGACGAATGAATTAACAATGAAAATCAAAGGTCGTGATTTGATGAGTGGCACACCACGTGAAACAGTAATCACCGAATCACAAATCGCAACCGCATTATCACAAACAGTATCAAAAATTGTGGGCACCGTTCATTTGGCGTTGGAATCAACACCACCAGAATTATCGGCAGATATCGCCGATTTGGGTATTGCAATGACCGGTGGTGGTTCGTTGCTTCGTGGATTGGATGCGGCGATTCGTGCGGCAACCGGTTTGCCGGCGTTCTTGGTTGATAATCCAATGGCGTGTGTTGCTGTGGGCAGCGGTAGGATGTTGTCGAATATTGATAAAAATAAACACGTTTTACAAACAATGTATTAAAAACACCGCCAAACGGCGGTTGTTTTTTTTAATATTGATTTACATAAAAACTCTGATAATATTAATATTGAAACCAATGGGAATTGGCTTCGGGGCTTTCAC
>CAMOXB010000041.1 GCA_946628805.1 uncultured Pseudomonadota bacterium | reverse complement strand
TGCACCGCATGGATTTATGTTTTTATAAATGCATTTATTTTATGCTTTATACCACGCGGAAAAATGTCTGTGAAATACATGCAGTTTTTTATGCGCCAATTCAATTGGTTTATGGGTGTAAAATTTAAAATCAATGGAAAGCTGACAACGAAACGACCATTGCTTTGCGTTTGTAATCATATTTCTGTTTTTGAAATATCTACAATGGCTGCGGCATTGGGTGGATCTTTTTTTGGCAAAAAAGAAATATCAGAATGGCCACTGGTCGGTTGGATGGCAAGAAAATTTGGTGTAATATTTATTGATCGTCGTCCGTCACACGCAACCGAAGCTTTGAATGCAATACAAAAAGAACTGGAATCTGTTGATTATCCATTATTTATTTTCCCCGAAGGGACATCCACTAATGGTGCATATGTAAAACAATTCAAAAGTTCTATGTTTGATGTTATTGAAAAAACAGGCACAACAGTTCAACCAGTTGTCATACACTATCGTTTGCGCGATGGTACAAAAATCAATGATGAAGATATGGCGAATCATTTCGCATATTTCGATAACAAGAAAATGGATCAAGGTCCATATTGTGAACGTGAACGCAGTGCATTTATGCAAGTGTTTCACATAATGATGCTGGGTGGATTCCTGGTTGAAATCAAGGTTTTGCCAGTTCCAGATTTAAGTGGTCTTGACCGCAAAGAAATGGCAGAAAAATTACACAAAATAATTTCAGACGAATATATGAAAAATAAATAAGAGTGGTAACAAAAATGAAAACAGCAATAACACCAACAAGACAAGAAAACTTTAGCGAATGGTATCAAAATTTAATCACTGCTGCTGATTTGGCAGAAAATTCACCTGTGCGTGGATGTATGACAATTAAACCATATGGTTGGGCAATATGGGAATTAATGCGCGACGAAATGGATAAACGCATCAAGGCCAATGGTGTGTTAAATGCAAACTTTCCATTATTAATCCCTATTGATTTCTTTAATAAAGAAGCCGAACACGTTGCCGGATTTGCGAAAGAATGTGCGGTTGTTACACATCATAGACTTAAAATGATTGATGGCACATTGCAACCGGATCCAGACGCAAAATTAACAGAACCATATGTTATCCGTCCAACATCTGAAACCATTATCGGCGAAGCAATGTCACGTTGGGTTCAATCATATCGTGATTTACCATTGAAATTAAATCAATGGGTTAACGTTATGCGTTGGGAAATGCGCCCAAGATTATTCTTGCGTACGGCAGAATTCAACTGGCAAGAAGGACACAATGTTTTCGCAACCCACGAAGAAGCAAATGCAGATGCACGCAAAATGCATAAAATGTATGCAGAATATATGGCAAACGTTTTGGCCATACCTGTTATCATGGGTGAAAAAACCGCCGAAGAAAGATTTGCTGGTGCGGATCATACATATACTGTCGAACAAATTATGCAAGACGGCAAGGCATTACAAGCCGGAACATCACACGATTTGGGACAACACTTTGCAAAATCTTTTGGTATTCAATACCTGGGCACAGACGGCAAATTAAGTCACGCCTGGACAACATCATGGGGAACATCAACACGTATGATGGGTGGTTTGTTTATGACACATTCTGACGATGACGGTCTGATTTTACCACCGGCTGTTGCGCCATATCAAATTGTTATTATTCCAATTACACGTGATGAAAATGCATCAACATTAAATGCATATGCAAACGAAATTGGTGAAAAATTGCGTTCTGCAGGTATTCGCATTTTGGTTGACGATACCGATGCACGCGCCCCAGATAAAATGTGGAAATGGATTAAACGCGGTGTTCCATTACGTGTTGAAATCGGTGCAAAAGAAATGGACGAAGGCACATTAACAATTACACGTCGTGATCTGGGCAAATCGTCCAAGACAACTGTTAATGTTGAACATTTCATAAGCGATGCAAAAAATATACTGGACACCATTCAACACGATATGTTAAAGGCTGTCGAAGCACGCAACAAAACAATGATTACAGATATTGCATCTTTGGCAGAATTAGAATCCGCATTGGAATCTGGAAAAATCGGATTTTTCCGTATTAAATATGACCAGACAACAAATGATGAATTTGATGGATTGATTGAAAAATATAAAATCAGTCGTCGCTGTCTTGATGATAAAGACCCAAGTTATGTCTTTGTTGCAAAATCTTATTAATAAACGGGCAAAAATGCCCGTTTTTTTTATGCAAAAAATATGATATAATATTTCCATGATATTAAATGGAGATATTTATGAAAATAGCAATTATTGGCGTTGGTTCGGTTGGTTCTGCGGTTGCAACTGCGGTTCAAAATACAGGTCTGGCACATGAAATTATTTTATTTGACCGTGACGGTATTCGCGCACGCGCCGCCGCCGAAGATTTGGGGCACGCATCCGCGTTTTCATACGACATAAAAATCACCGCAGCCAGCAATTATCGCGAAATTCGTGGCTGTGAAATAGTTATTATTGCCGCCGGCGCAAATCAAAAGCCTGGGGAAACGCGTACTGATTTATTACAAAAAAATGTCGCAGTTATTTCAGATATCATCCCACGCGTTATGGCAAATGTTGATACCAAACGCGTAAAAATTATTATCGTTACAAACCCATTGGATGTAATGGTTATGTTGGCACAAAAATTATCAAAATTACCGGCTTCACGTGTCATTGGAACCGGAACAATGTTGGATTCCGCGCGTCTTAAAATCATATTATCGCGTCAATTAGGGATATCAACACGTTCTATCAGCGCATATGTTTTGGGCGAACATGGTGATTCATCGGTTGTGAATTGGGAATCAGTGTATGTTGGTGGAATTAAACTGGACGATTTTTGTAAACAGGCAAAAATATCACTGCCGCAGACAACACGTAAAACAATTGAACATCGTGTCCGTAATGCAGCATATGAAATAATCCGTGGACGCGGCGCAACATGGGACGGCATTGGTGGCGCAGTTGCGGATTTATTACACGCAATTATTAATGATGAAAAACGTATATTAACCGTATCAACCGTTGATGGTGTTGGTAAAAACGCGATTGCAATGTCATTACCACGTGTTGTTGGTGAAATGGGCGTTATAATGAATTTACATACTAAATTAAGTGCGTCAGAATCTGCAGACCTGCGCAAAAGTGCAAAAATCATACGCAAAAACTTTGATTTAATATAACAAAGAAATCAATCTTATAGTCTTTAAACAATCCCGTGTTATATATTTATACAAAAGGCATGGGATTTTTATATGAATAAACAAGATATATCTTTTCAAATTGGCGATAATGGTTGCCGTATATATGCAATTTGCAACGGCAGAAAAATCGGCAATATATTTTTTGTCCGTGTTGGTTCTGATAAAATTATGATAAGCGAAGCCGAAATCGACCCAGCCTATGAAGCACAAGATATCGAATTATATTTGGTTCAAGAAATAATACAAATTGCACGCGAACAACACCGCAAGGTTATGTCGATTTGTCCATATATTTCACGAATATTTATACAACACCCTGAATTTGATGACGTTCGTCTTTTAAACAACGGACGTTAAAAAAGTCCGCCACAGAAATAAATCTGTGGCGGGACTCCCTTCCTTCCGATATACGGAAACTTTGTTATGCAGCCTTGCGTTGACCGTTTGCCATATCACCGGCATCCATAATTTTCTTGGCTTCTGCAAAAACCATTTCTTTAACACGCAACGCCAAATCTGGTGTTTCCAGAGTTTCAGCGGCTACATCAAAATTGTCAGTTCTGATTTGCAATGAAACATACGCCCCAATTAATGCACCGCGTGACAAATCTTCGATTGAACGTGGTGAATTATTATTGCCAATGTGCAATTCATCACTTAAAGACACAATTTGGCGATCTGCATTAACCCAAACAGTTGTGGTTAATACTTTATTAAGGGCAATCATTATTTCTTTGATATTTTTTGGCATGTGGTTTCCCCCCTTTCGTATTTTTGTTGGATAAAAAACAAATTTTTTTGTATTTACCGATGTATTTACAAATTTTTATTTTTATTTTTTATCATTTTTTATTTTTTCCCAGATTTCCAGTTTTCTTTGAATTTCTGGGTGTTTTAATTAACTTTCCCCTTGTCTATACAAACATCTTAGAACAAAAACGAATCGCACGTCAAGCATAAATTTTATTTATTTTTAATTTATTTGAAAAATACCTGTTTTTATTATAAAAACCATAAAATACCATAAATTAATTATCATTTGTCATTGACAACCATAAAAGCCCGTGCTAAATTCATCAATGAAGAACAAAACATCAGGTACAAAGAAATGGCTTTATTTCTTTCTTCTTATGAAAATCGTTTGGATTCTAAAGGACGTATTTCTGTGCCTGCTGCTTTTCGTTCTTCACTTAATAATGAAAATTTTTCTGGGGTTGTTCTTTTTCGTTCATTTACCCATAATTGTATCGAAGGTCTTTCTATGTCCCGCATGGAAAAGATGGCAAACGCCACCGACAAAATGGGTATATTTGATAACGAATTAGATGATTTAAGCGCCCTGCTTTTTGCTGATGCGCGCCCATTGGCTTTTGATGTAACCGGACGCATTGTTATACCAAACGAATTATTAAAGCATGCACATATAACCAATCGCGCTTTATTCGTTGGTCGCGGGAACAGTTTTCAAATCTGGAATCCTGATGATTTTGAAAAAGTTCAACAAACATCGTTAAAGAATTTACAAAAAATTCGTCCGTCTTTCAAAATAAGCGATTAAATTCGTTTTTATCCTTGTCAAGTATTTGTAAATATGATAAAATTAATTCCAAAAGGAAGGTGTTTACACATGAAAAGATTTATTGCTGTATTAAGTGGATTACTGGTTTTGCCTGCATTTGCAGAAGTTGCGCCGGTATATTACGATGAAGCTGTCGAATATACAGACGACATGATTGATGCCGTCGACGACGAAGTTGAAACAGAAGTTGTTCAACAAGTTGCACCCCAGGCATCTAAACGCACAACAATTAATCGTTCAACATCTGTATCGCGCGCATTGCCTGTTACTGGAACTGGTGTTACATCACGTGCAAACGTATCATCGCGCGCGGTTGCATCTTCGCCACGTACAACAACATCTTCACGTGCAACGGCTTCACGCGCTGCACGCACAGCCAGCGTTGTAAACCGCCCATCAACAACAACGTCACGTGCAACGGTTACATCGCGTGGCGCTGCAACATCTAAACCTGTGACGGCACGTGTTGGAACATCAAACAATACTGTTATATCAACTGGTCGTGGTGTTTCATATTCATCACAACAAACATTAAACGATTCTGGAAACGCGTTATATAATCCAAACACAGTTTCACGTGTTGGGGTTGCAAATCGACGCACTGTTTCCCGTCTTTCGGCAACAGGATTAACATCGAACACATCGACAACACCGGTTATAACACAAGACGACCTATCAGAAACAACAACTAATTTGACAGCTATTACCGAATTGACCGATTATTGCAAGGCACAATATGCGGCATGTATGGATAATTATTGTAATGTTCTGGACGACAACCAGGGCCGTTGTTCGTGTTCAAAAAATATCAAAAATTATGAAAAAACAGAACAAGCATTGGCTGAAGCAACCGAACAATTCCAAGATGTTGTTCAAAAAATCAGATATATTGGTTTGACGCCTGACCAGATTACATCTTTGTTCGCTGAAACCGAAGCCGAATTGACAATGTCCAAAGAAAAAGACACATCGGATATAAAAAACAGCTTGGATAAAATCCGCGAAAAAGTATTGGTTGACGCATCATCACCACGTGCATCATCTTACACAACAAACAGCGGTATCAATTTTGATTTATCTGGATTGTTGAATTTGGATTTAAGCGCAGGCAGTTTTGATTTGAATTCGATTTTGGGAACAACATCTGGCACAAACAGCGTTGCAAACCAACGTGGCGAACAATTGTACAAAACTGCAACACAACGTTGCAAAACAAATGTTTTGAATTCTTGCACAGCCCAAGGTATCGATGCAAACGTTATTACAAATTCATATGATTTGGAAATCGACAAACAATGTATCGCATATGAACGCAGCCTGAACGAAGCAAACAGCGAAATGCGCACAAACGCACGTAATGCAGCAAACATTTTGCAACAGGCACGTTTGATGTTGGCACAACAAAAGAATTCATATGATTTACGTGGATGCATCGCGGCACTGGATTCATGTATGCAAGACGAATATGTTTGTGGCGATAATTATGAATTATGCCTTGATGCAACCGGCAAATATATAAATGAAGGAAAATTGATTGCCGGTTCTATGCCTGGTATCGCAGGCGGAACACCAAAAAATCCTGCCGCAATGTCAACCGATAATTGGATTAGTGGCGGTATGTATGATTTGTATTCTGTGTGGGATTACGGCGAAGACAACACAGGAACAGGGGAAAATATAGTATACAAAAAGAACAATGCATGGGGCGCAGGCAACAGTGAAAACGTATCAAGTTTTATTGATAACAAAGTTTCGAAATGGTCACCATCTACCAGAACAACTGCATCTGAAGATATGGCAACATATTTGTTGAAAAAGATTGGATATATTGACAGCAATGACAAGGCAAATGGTATGTGTGCATCTGTATTCAAACAATGTCAAGATTACACATATTCCAATGGCAAATATGTATCTAATAATGAAGTTGTTCGTCAATATCTGGCGGCTGCATTAACAAAAATCAAATTGCAACAAGACACGATTTTGTCTGATTATGCCGAAGGTTGTAAATCTGATATCACTTCTTGCTTGAATACAAACGGATATGATTCCGACAAATCATCAACCAGCACAGTTAACACCCAGGCAATTCGTGCATGTGCATCACAAATCGCGACATGTATGTCGGTAACCGGTTACAAACCAAACGATCCGACAAAAATAACATATAAAATTATGTCAGATTGGACATCTGCAATCGTAGGAACCGCGATTTCTTGCCCAGAACATTATTACGTAAGCAACACAACAACAAATGGTGTGACAACATCTAAATGTGAAGCATGTGGATCTGTGTATAAATATACATATGGAACCAATGGTACTGCTACTTCAACACAACAAGAAGTGTCATTAGTATCAGACGGCGGCGCAACAACAATATGTAATTGTCCATACGGATATACAGATTATTATACACCGGAACAGCAAGCCACAGGTCAGACATCAAAACCTGCTGGGTGTATAGATCAGAATGCAAGTGCATCAGATGCATCTAATACATCTAATGCATCTGATACGTCTAATGCATCTGATACGTCTAATACGCATCATACTGCTCCATATATTGACCAACATTTAGACGATAACGCTGAACCAAAACAGATGGATGATTCTAACTTGTCCAAAGATGATGGAGACGACATAATCCCAGTACCGGACATTGGTCTTGATTAATTAATAAAAAATGCCGATTTTTAAATCGGCATTTATTTTTATTCGGCAACATCTAATTTCTTTATTTCTTCTTTGATGTTGGAAAGCGCATCTGTTCTTTCACGGATTTTACCATAGAAATCCGATTTTGATAAATTCACAGCGTATTCAATCGCGTGCGCCCATGCCAGCGCATCTGAATTTCCATGTGTTTTTATTGAAAACCCATTAAGTCCCAAGAACACCGCACCCGCATATGAACGTGGGTCAATTTTGTTCTTTAAACGCTTGAACAAATGTATCAGGAAGAATGTTCCCAAAATTGCCAAGAAAGAACGCTTGTAATTCGCCTTTACAATGCGTGAAATCATTTTTGCGGTACCTTCGACCGTTTTTAACATTACATTGCCTGTAAAGCCATCTGTGACGACAACTTGCACTTTGCCAGATGTAATATCATTACCTTCGACGAATCCAATATATTCATATGGCAATTCATCGATATGTTCGGTCAATATTTTGTTTAATCTTTGTAAAGCCTCGCGACCTTTGGTTTCTTCTTCGCCGATATTCAATATACCAACGCGTGGACGTGTCATACCACCAATAATTTCAGCATAAACCGTCCCTAAAATAGAGAAATCAAACAATATTTCTTCGTCACATTGAACATTTGCACCCAAATCCAGCCCAACAACACGCGTATCGCCATTACCAGATGGCAACATTGTTGTAATCGCAGGACGCGAAATCCCGTCAACTGTTTTTAATGCCAATTTAGACAATGCCATTAAAACACCGGTATTTCCCGCAGATACAACCGCAGACGAATTACCATCGCGCACATCTTTGACCGCCATATACATTGACGTATCTTGTGCATGACGAATAACATCGCGAACTTTATCAGTCCCAGAAATAACTTCGTTTGCATTGATTATTTCACAATTACGGGCAACACGTGGATATTTCTTTAACATCGCACGTAATATTCTTTCATTACCAAAAAGACGGAAAAACACACCATCTTCGCCATGTTCATAAAGGAATTGATTAATTCCACCCAACACAGCCATTGGCGCATGATCACCGCCCATTGCATCAATTGAAATAATTTTTTTATTGTCTGACATTTTTATATAAAAAAAGGGCCGATGGAAAAACATCCATGCCCTTTAATTCCTTTTCCAAGTATTATTTTGAACCACACGCAGGGCAAACATGATGTGGACGTTTCTTTTCCCCACATTTTTTGCAAACGCTTACAGGCATTACAGACAATGCATCATGTGAACGACGTTGTGCAGAACGTGCTTTACTTGTTTTACTTTTTGGAGTTGCCATTTTACAATCCTTTTTATTTGACTTTGTTTATTCTATTCATTTATTCGGTATTTGCAAGCAAAAAATCAGATTAATCACTTAATGCCTGTGCAATAAACATACCATGGTTATGCATTAAACCAACAACCGCACTGTGATCATCAATACCAAAGTGGAATTTATATCCTTGTTTTTCCAATTCGATAATTTTGTTCAGTTTATATTCTGCCGTTGTGCCTGGATAATCGTGTGATTTACAAAACACCAATTTTTTTGCATTTGGCAATAATTCATTTAACAGTTTTTCAACGCGTTCTTGCCCCATTGCCCAACGACCTGTGATAAAGACCAATGTAAATTCACGACCCAAACAACCCAACACAGGCAGCATTGTTTCATTTGGTTCGCCAAAACTGTCCCAATTAGGCGTTGCATATTTATGTGTCACAACACCATCAATATCACAAAAAATAGCAGGTATTTCTTTCATTTTTTTATCCAGAGTATAAAATACCCGGCTTTATGCAAAAGCATTTCACCGGGTAAATTATCGTTTTATTAGATATCCAACAATTGTTGTTGTTCGCCACCTTCGCGTGCCAATTTTTCAGCACGTTCTTCTTCCTTCGCGATTTCGCGAACACGGCGAACGTATGCACCTGTTCCAATTGGAATCAGACGACCAACAATCAAGTTTTCATTTACACCGACCAATTTATCGGTTGATCCACTGATTGCAGCGTCCACCAATACTTTTGTTGTTTGTTGGAACGATGCATTGGATATAAATGAACGTGATGTCAACGATGCACGTGTCAAACCAACCAAGACTTGTGAAGCTTCGGCGACACGACCACCATCTTTTGCAACACGTGCGTTTTCTTCTTCGAAATCAACACGGTCGATAACTTGACCTGACAAGAAGGCTGTATCGCCTGGGTTGCTGATTTCAACACGACGTGTCATTTCACGTATCAGAATTTCGATATGTTTGTCATTGATTGACACACCCTGAAGGCGGTAAACCTGTTGAACTTGTTCAACCATAAATTGTGCCAATGCTTTTTGACCCAATATACGCAAGATGTCTTGTGGAACAGGATCACCATCGACCAATTTATCAGCCTTGTGAACAACGTCACCGCTGCGAACTAATAAATTAGTTCCCTTTGGTACCGCATATTCAACTGGTGCAGTGCCATCAGTTGGTTCAATACGAATTATAATCTTTGATTTTGCATCTTCTAATTCGATTGTACCATCAATTTCGGCCAACAATGCAGGGTTTGCAGGTCTGCGGATTTCCAACAGTTCTTCAACACGTGGCAATCCACCTGTAATATCGCCTGTCTTTTTCGATTGAACTGGAATACGTGCCAAAATATCACCGGCATGTATCGCATCACCATTGGACACATTCAATGTTGAATATGTTGGCAACAGATATTCTGCAACTTTTTTACCACCCAATGAAATCATATTGCCTTTTTCATCGACCAATCTGATTGATGGGCTTAACGCCTTTTTGGTGTTTGTTTTCCAGTTAATAACTTTGCGCGAAACGATACCTGTCATTGAATCGACTTCTTCTTGATAAGAAACGTTTTCAATCAAATCATTGAACGATACGATACCGTCTTTTTCCGCGATAATTGTATTTGAATATGGATCCCATTCGGCAACTTTTTGACCTTTTTCGACCATATCGCCGTCGTTTACCAATAACATAGATGCATATGGCAATGCGACAGTGAATAATTCTTTGCCGTCGTTATCAACAACACCAATCTTGCCGGTACGTGATAATACAACAACACGACCATTTGAATTTGTAATTGTATTCACATTATCCAATTTGATTTTACCAGCCACCGGCATTTCGATAAAGTGAGATTCCGAACCACCTTCGGCAATACCACCAATGTGGAAGGTACGCAATGTCAACTGGGTTCCAGGTTCACCAATGGATTGACCAGCAATCAAACCAACAGGTTCGCCAACGTGTACCAATGCGTTACGGGACAAATCCATACCATAACATTTTGCACACAAACCATCACTTTGACATGTCAAAACACTGCGAACATCAACAGATGGCAATCCAGATTCATTGATTTGACGTGCAGCAGCCTTGGTAATCATATCGCCAGCCTTTACAATGACTTCTTTGGTCAAAGGATGGACGATATCGTGTGCGGCTGTACGTCCCAACACTACATCACCCAGCGCAACTGTCAATGTAGAACCCTGATATACTGGCTTTGCAGTAATGAATTCGTGTGTTCCACAATCGTGTTCAGTAATAACTGTATTAATAGCCAAGTCAACCAAACGACGTGTCAAATAACCAGCAGATGCAGTTTTCAAAGCCGTATCCGACATACCTTTACGTGCACCGTGGGTTGATGTAAAGTATTCAGACATGGTTAAACCTTCTTTAAAGTTCGAAATAATAGGAACTTCAATAATCGAACCATCTGGTTTCTGCATCATACCACGCATACCCGCTAACTGCTGAATCTGACCTTTTGATCCACGCGCACCGGAAAGCGCCATCATGTGAATTGAATTCCAATTATCACCCGATGTATTACCCAATGATGCGTATGCTTTATCACCCAATTCGTCGGTTGTATGTTGCC
Source organism: uncultured Pseudomonadota bacterium (assembly GCA_946628805.1). Lineage (GTDB taxonomy): Bacteria > Pseudomonadota > Alphaproteobacteria > Rs-D84 > Rs-D84 > Enterousia. The sequence continues at coordinate 1,760 of CAMOXB010000041.1, read as the reverse complement.
AAAGGTCAATCAATTTATTATGACGTTCACCACTGGATAACAAACCGTTTTGATATTGATTTTCGATTTCGGCCGCTGCTTTTTCAGATTTTGCAATCATTGCTTCTTTTTCAGATGGAACAACGATATCATCAAATCCGATTGAAATACCACTGCGGACAGCCTGTTCGAAACCTGTATCTTTCAACGCGTCAGCCAACAAAATCATAGCCTTGTCGCCACAACGTTCATATGTTGTTGCCAACAATTTTTTGATTTCTTTCACTGGCATAACTTTGTTAACCAAATCAAATGGCATATTGTCAGATTTTGGTAATAATTCACCCAAAATCATACGACCAGCGGTTGTCGCATATGTTTTACCATTTACACGTGCATAAATTGGTGTATGCAATGTGATTGTTTTATTTTCCAACGCCAATTGGACTTCGTCCATACCTGAAAATCTTGGTGATTTCTTTTCATCGTGTTCACCATTAATCAAAGAAATATAGTAAACACCCAAAACCATGTCCTGGGACGGAACAGTCATTGGTTCACCGTTCGCAGGCGACAATACGTTATTTGTTGATAACATCAATGTGCGTGCTTCCAATTGTGCTTCCAATGAAATTGGAACGTGTACAGACATCTGGTCACCGTCAAAGTCCGCATTGAATCCTTTACATACCAATGGGTGCAGACGGATTGCCTTGCCTTCGATAAGAACTGGTTCGAACGCAATCAATGACAGTCTGTGCAAGGATGGCGCACGGTTCAACAATACAGGATGTTGGTAAATAACTTTTTCCAAAATTTCCCATACGATATCTTCGCCAGCTTCGACCATACGACGTGCTGTTTTCAAAGTATTTGCATAATCACCCGCCAACAATTTAGCATAAACAAATGGTTTGAACAATTCCAACGCCATTGTTTTTGGCAAACCAACCTGGTGCATACGCAATGTTGGTCCAGGTGTAATAACACTACGTCCCGAATAATCAACACGTTTACCCAACATGTTCATACGGAAACGACCTTGTTTACCACGTAATGAATCAGACAACGATTTCAAAGGACGACGGTTTTGCGAAACCATTGGACGTGCTTTGTGTCCGTTATCGAACAATGAATCAACGGCTTCCTGTAACATACGTTTTTCATTACGTACGATAATTTCAGGTGCATGCATTTCCATAAATCTTTTCAAACGATTGTTACGAATGATAACACGACGATACAAATCGTTCAAATCAGATGTTGCAACGTGTCCCGCATCCAATGTAACCAATGGTCGCATATCTGTTGGGATAACAGGGATAATATCCGGCAACATCCATTGTGGTTCCGTCTTGGAATCCAAGAAAGATTCAACCAATTTTAATTGTTTGATGATAGATTTGCGTTTTGATTCAGATTTTGTTTCTGCCAATTCAGCACGCAAACGTGTTCTTTCATCACCCATATCAAGATTTGCGATAATGGAACGGATACCTTCGGCACCAATACCAACATGGAAAGAATCTTCACCGAATTCTTCGATGGCTGCCTGGTATTCATCTTCACTGATAACATCATATTGTTTCAAACTGGTTAAACCAGGTTCTGTAACAATATATGCATCATAAGAAATAACTTGTTCCAATTTCTTTTGTGGCAAATTGTTTAACAATGTCGCAATTTTGCCTTCACGTAAAAACCAAGTATGCGCCACAGGAATAGCAAATTTAATGTGTCCCATACGTTCACGACGTACAGATGAATAACCAACTACAACG
>CAMOXB010000040.1 GCA_946628805.1 uncultured Pseudomonadota bacterium | reverse complement strand
CATTACATCGCACAAACCTGTTTATCAAACCAGAAGCCAAGGCTATATTTAATGCCCTGGACAAGGCAGAAATAAAACCAACCGATGGTATTGAAAAAATTCTGAAAAACGCAGATTCTATTAAATTGAAAGGGAAACAGCCATTTGAAGCAGCAGATCATTTCAAATGGATGACCGACAAATTATCTGATTATGCAAACAACGGTATGGGCAAGGCAATTGCAGGCGCATTGCGTAACGGACATCAAATGAAACATATTATCGAACAGTTAATTATTGATGCCGTTAAAGAAGGAAAAACCAAAGAAGCAAAAACAGCAATGGAAGTGTTGTCTGTTATGCAATATGGTTTGTTTACCAGCCGAACAATGGACGCTATTAACAAAACTGATGTTAATGTGTTTTCTGACGGTAAATTATCATGGAATAGAAACGAAGGAATAAAAACAGTTACAAGCGCTCTTGATAAAACAATTAAATTAGGCATTCAAGGAATTGGTTATGCTGCAACCGCTGCAACAAATAAGATACGTCGTATAGGTTCCACATTTGACCATTCTGGTAAAATAAACGATAAATCTAATGCAAAAGCAACAGAGTTAAGACAACAAAAAATTGATTTTAATTCTGAAAAAACTGCAAAAGATGCCGCTTTTGATGCAGAAATTCATACAAACGAAGCACGTCGCAATGCAACAGGTATAACAGATATAAATATTGCCCGCAATAATCTGGCTAGTGGTGAAAATTTTGAATCAAGACGCAAACAGGTTTTAGATGCCAGAAAGGCAAGATTTGAGACCTTGGAAGAAATAGAAAATGATTATAATCATTGGCAAAAGCTTGAAAACGACAAAGCACAACTTCAACATGATGCGGCAATTTTATTGCATGATTTACAAGCGATGACAACACCGCCTGCAAACCAAATGGAAGCCTTGATAGCAGAAAACAAAAGACAGGAATTTAATCAAAAAAGACAACGCATCCAGGAAATCAACAACGCAATAAATACAGTTCATGCGCAATATGTCAATGCTGGGCTTGATTTAACAACAGAATATAACAGAATACACACGATTACCCCACCTGCAATCCAGGATCTTTACAATACCGAACGTACAAAGTATGCTAATGCACAAATGGCATATGATGCACAAAAAAATACAAATGACACATTAAGAAATAATATTGCAGAATACGATGAAGCGACAGAAAATATCAATAACGCACAAAGACAAAAAAATGAATTGCAACAGGCTGCAGATGAATGGGATGATAAACACAAAAACGAATACCTGGAATTAATGGGTTATTGGGATTTTCTGCAAAGCGGAAACACAAAAAGCCTGTTCCATTGGAGCACGAAAAAACTGCAGGCAAAAATGGATGCCGGTATAATGCAACAAAGACTGGCAAGTTGGAATCGACAGTATACGGCTTGATTTTTGGGTCGATTTGTGATATAATATCAATCAATTCGGACGTGGTTATTCACGTCCGTTTTTTATTTTCCAAACATTTTTAACTAAAAGGATTTAATATGGCACGAATTCTGCAGATTCGTCGCGGGACAACCGCACAAAATGATAATTTTACCGGGCTTTCCGGGGAAATTACAATGGATACAACCAAAAAGAAAATTCGTATTCACGACGGCGAAACACTGGGGGGATTTGAACTGGCACGCACAGACGATATTCCAACCATTGATGAAGTTTTTGATATTAATTCGGTATCGACTGAATTTTGGGATAATCTTTTTGAATCATATGGTTCACACGCAATCCAATCAGCATCGATTGATCCTGTCGATTTGAATACAAATATAAACTATATTGATTGTTCCTTTGATGATTTATCAAAAATGCCATTGATATCACGCGCAACATTAATCTGTAAATCTGATGACGCCGGATATGTTACGGGGGACGAAACAGACGCATTTGGTATTGGCGATTATGCAAAGCCAATGATTTATACCTACATAAACAACAACGTCGTTCGAACACGTCTTTTTATCGCGAAATCGCAAATATGGGTTCCAAATAAAACAAACGGCGTTAAAACAAATATCACGACATCGAAATGGCAGGTAAAAATATCAGTTTATTATTGAAACCGATAAAATGATTTGCTATTGTTATCCGCGTAAAACAAGATAATCACCCTTCGCCATCCTCCTTCGCCAAGGCTATGGTGGATAAAAGGCTATGGGTGACAAGCTAAAAGGATAACACATGTACATACTTGCTTTGAATTGTGGTTCATCATCCCTGAAATACCAGGTATTTGATGCAGATACTAAAACAGCCATCGTTGGCGGAAATGTTGAAAAAATCGGATTACCTGATTCTTTTGTAACCCAGAAATATCCAGATGGCACAAAAGAAAAGAAAGAAACATTTATGCCAGACCACAAGGAAGCGTTAAGCGTTGTTATGCACATGTTGCGCGACCGTGCTTCGATTGATATGAACGAAATCGGTGGCGTTGGACATCGTGTTGTTATGGGTGGCGATAAATTCGCATCATCTGTTGAAATTACTGACGATGTTATTAAGACTTTGAATGAATTAACACCATTGGCACCATTACATAACCCAAGTGGCGTTTTGGGAATTATCACAGCACAACAATTATTGCCGAACGCAAAACAAGTTGCGGTTTTTGATACGGCTTTCCACCAAACAATGAAACCTGTATCGTTCCGCTATCCTGTTCCAACCGAATGGTATACCGAATTAGGTGTTCGCAGATACGGTTTCCACGGAACATCACATTTGTATGTTTCAAAACGCGCCGCAGCAATGTTGGGCAAACCGGCATCTGAATGCAATTTGATTACTGCACACATTGGTTCGGGCGCATCAATTACTGCAATTCGTAATGGTGTTTCTGTTGATACATCAATGGGTATGACACCAACTGCTGGATTGGTTATGGGGACACGCTGTGGCGATATCGATCCATCAATCCCATCATACGTTGCCGCGCGCAAGGGTGTTTCGATTGAATTGGTTCAAAATGAATTGAACAAAAAATCTGGTCTGATGGGTATTACAAAATGCTATAGCGACCGTCGCGATATCGAAGAAAACAAAGACACAAACGACGACTGCAAATTGGCCATTGAAATGGAAGCCCAAAATGTAAAGAAATACATTGGTGCATATATGGCGGAATTGGGTCATGTTGATGCATTGGTATTTACTGCCGGTGTTGGCGAAAACGACGATTATCTGCGCGAAAAATTCTGTGAGGGATTGGAAGAATTGGGAATCAAACTGGACAAGGAAGCAAACAAAAACGCCCTGGCCCGCAAAGGCGTTGATCAAGCGGTCATCAGCACACCTGATTCACGCGTAAAAATCTTTATGATTGCAACCAACGAAGAATTGGTTATCGTCGAAGATACATTGGCAATCATGAACGGCACATACAACGCCGATCAT
>CAMOXB010000039.1 GCA_946628805.1 uncultured Pseudomonadota bacterium | reverse complement strand
TTTGTCATCTTTTGCGGTACCATACTTTATTTTTCCGTTTTCACAGGTTGATGTTTTTGTCATTATAACCGCACCACACCAGCAAGAGCTTGCTTTGCGTGTTCCGCCACGATTTGTACAATCTGCTTCTTTTTCTGCATTTTTGTCCGCTTTCCCTTTTTCTTTTAATGTTTTATCGTCAATACCTTGCTTCTTTTTTTCGGCGTCCAATTCTTTCTTTGCCTTTTGGGTGTCGATTGCGCGGCTGATTGCGCCCGATGTAATTAACCCAGCCGCGGTGCCAACCCCAGATCCCAACATTGCCGAAGATGCAGCCGTTTGTGAACGTGTTTCGCGGAATGCATTTTCTTTAAATGTTGTTGCGTTGATGCCAAACCATTCTTGCATACATATAAAACTGTCGCCGGCATAACGCTTGCGTGATGCGGTTGGTGTTTGTTGATTTTCGCCTGCAAAGAAATTAATTGTGTAAATACAATCAAATGTGCGTTCATCAAACATTGCACCCATACTTTCGCATGCTTTGCGCATCGAATCGCGCAGGGCATACATACGTTCTTCGTCGGCTTTGACTTCGATTTCTGCGCTTTCACGTAATTTACCAATTGCGGTGCCAAAACGTGATGCCAATCCAGAATCTGATTCGGTGCATTCTTTTGCAATTGTGCTGCACTTTTGAATTGCGGCGTCTGCGTTCGCTTTGCCCAGACATTTATTATATGTTGTTCCACATTCGTTAACGATACATGCGTTATATTGATTACCGCAATTAATTATGTCGTTATATGACGAAACACGAACGTTCATATCACGATCAGCCTTGATTTCCGCGGTGAATAAACGGAATTCTTCGCCGGTGCATGTTGTGTCGCGACGGCATGCATTTAATTTATCGCCGAACGCGGTGTCGCCGTCTGTTGCGCATTTTGTGAAATCGTTCCCACACTTTGTCTGCATACATTTACGTAAAGACTGGTCGCAAGTGTTGCTGTTTGTTGCCATTGCGTTGCGTTGTGCCGCATTTGCGATTGATGTGGCTTCGCTGGCGGCCAGGGCGGCACGTTGTCTGCGAATTTCTTCGGCAAATGAATTATCATCGTCGGCAGATTCCATAACCGATGTTATCGCCGCATCAAATTCAGACGATTTGTTCGTTATAATTAATTCAGGTTCAACAGCCGGTTCAGGTTCGACCTTTTCGATTGCCTTTGCAACAGTAGAAACCGCAGTTGAAACAGATCTGCGTGTTGTCGCTGCGACCGGTGTCCCACGAACCGCGACACGTGCCGCCGCATTTGTAATATCGATATATCCGACACACATTGCCAAGGCAACCAATGATATATTAATAAAGAATCTTTTATTATTTTTCATTTCTTATTTTAACCTTTCGCATGCAGTGTCATAGAATTTACATAATTGTTCGGCAACTGTGGATTCATATTCAAAACCAATCGCACATTTGTTGCGCATATTATTTGCACATACGCGTTCGATACATTCCAGACGCGCCTTGTTGTTTTTACAAGATTGTTGTGCGTTCGCCAATTTTTGTTCGCGTGCGCTTTTATAAGATTCAATGATTGCATTTAACAATTTGCTGGCGTTTGCAAATGCGGTCTTGCGCGATGAATCTAATTCTGAACGTATTGATGCCAGAAATTCATCACATCCAACGGATTCAATACTGCATTCAGAAAAATATTTATCAAAATCAGCATCCGATTCGCAATTGCGATAATCCGCCGTACAACGCTTTGCATCAATTATACATGCACTGATTTCAGTCGAACATGTTGAATTATTCTTTTTGGTATTTACTTTTTTTGCCAGGTTTTCCATTTCCGCAGAAATCCCAGCCGCAGTGCAAGATTGTTCAATTAATTTATCATAATTTTCTTCGACATCATCGGGTGTGCATCCGGAAACTTTTTCCAAACACAATTTTGTTCCCCAAACGTATCGTTCGCCTGGATCAGATGGTGCCTTTTTTAATTCCTTGTCTGAAATATTGTATCGTGCAGATGCCCCAGCAGAAACAGTTTTCATTGCTGTTGATTTGGTCGGCTCACCCGCCGATGCCGAACCACAATATTGACAACGTGCCGCCGGATTTGCACCAATATTTATTGCACATACAGAATCCAAACAACGTGTTAAATTCGCAACAGAACACGCCCCATACACAAACGACGGGAACGCAAGCAATACGTTAAAAAACACAAACGTACGAATTCTCATTTTCTCTCTTACGAAACACTATATCAAAAACCACAAATTAAATCAAAGAAAAAATACCAATTTATAATAAGTAAAAATTCTGGACAGGGTGTTATTTTTTGTGCTAAGATTTCTTCCAAAGAGAGAAGCGTTATATGAAATTAACCAGATTTTTGGGCGTTTTATGTGTTTTATTCCCGTGTGTTTCGGGTGCGTTTGGTGCGTCTGATTTTCAAAGTGCGTCGCAATTATTGTCTGCGGCGCGGCGCGGTGATATACAAACTGTTCAAATTTTAATTAATCGTGGTGTTGATGTTAACTATACCGATGCAACGGGACTTTCGTTGGTGTGTACTGCGGTTATGAATAATGATACGCGCGCGATTCAGGTTCTTCAGATGTATGGTGCGGATGCGTCAAAGTGCGATCGACAGATTAAAAATTATAAACAAAAAACACGCGTTGCCGCGCGTGGCGAAGAATACGGATTTTTCAGTGGGCTTTCTTCATCGCATATTTTGGCATTATCTGCGTTGGGTATTGCCGGCGTAATCGGTGGTGTTGCGTTATTAACAGATGTTTTTGATTCTGGAAGCGGAAACAGCAATCCGCCATCGGGTGGTTCGCATTCAGGCAGTGGTAGCGGCGGCAGTGGCGGTTCTGGTTCGTCATTAATCAGTTTCACGATTCCACAAGGACCTGCATATCTGGACAGTGATTTTAATATAGATACAGCATTAACAAATTTTGTTTCGGCAGAATCAACTGATTTTAATTACTTAAAAACTGGTACGGACAACAATTTTATTTCTGATGGATTAAATGCACAATTACAGAACTATCTTTTGGTAATGCGTGGTTACTATCCAATTGTCAGTGGCTATCTTGGACAAGATACGTTTCGAAATTCGTCAACAAAAGCCCCGGTATTATCGACAACAACGGTTAACAATGTTCCACTAGAAGGGCAGCCTGCGCGTGTCGCATTAATTACAGGCAATGGTATAAATCCGGCTGGTTCGGCAGATTCGGGGTCGGGTATAAAATATTTGGTTGCGGTTGATGACACGTCGACAGTGACAGTTGATAAATATCTTAATAACACGCGCGATACAAATGGAAACGTTACAGAAACCAAGACTGCATTTGATTTGTCTGGATCTGGGTCCGCATTTAATCCGTTCGCAAATGTAAATGATTCTGCGTTGGCGAAAATTGTTGCCGGATGGGAAGGAAACGAACGTGAATATGGTGATTTATATGGATTTGCACCAAATGCGCAATTGGCGATTTTCAGAACTGGTAATGGAAATGCGTGGCAAAATCTGCCAGATCCAACATCAATTGGAACATTAAGCGGAACAAATGCAACAGTGGATGTGGGTGATACAATAACAATTGGTGACTATAAATATGAAATAAAAAGTGCAATTGCTTCGGTATCAACTATTACTAATCCAACAGTGACAGTTAATGGAACAACATATAAATTGGCATCTAATTCAAAAATGTTCTTGGGTAAATGTGCGGCTACATCTGGGTGTTCTTCGGATATTGCAATTTATGTCGGGACAGACGGATATTTATATGTAAATTCATCGGGCGGAAATGATATTAATGCGGTTTATTCGATAAAACAGAAAGAAGATAATACGTATGCGATTTATAACCAGAAAGAGAAAAAAAGTGCATCGTTTACTAATTTTCAGGCTTTGAATTATGCATTGAACAATATTTCTGCGCTGGATGTTATCGCAATGACGAACGTTTTGGATAATTCACGTAATTCGTATTATACCACAGTAAAAGATTTTGCGGTTGCTGTAAAAGACGTGGATGATGTTGCAACATCATATAAGAACGCGATTAATTTCTATTATGATAACGGTAATATCAGTTCAGAACAGGGTGCGTATGCGAATTCTGCGTTTGCCGGTTTGACTCCTGCGACATCGTCAAGTGTATCACCAATGATAATAATGCCAGCGGGTGATTATCTGGCGGAAACGCCAATTGGAACGATGTATGCACCATTAGATGCGACATTTGAAAATTATGCGCCATTGATTTATTCGTCTACATTAAATCACAACTTTATGACGGTTGTTGCCGTTAACAACAGTGGTGGAACGTCAGGTGCAGACAGTGTTGCTGGATACGGTGATGGGACAAGTTCTGGTAAATTGATGCTTTCGCAATGGGCGGATTCTTCTAATAATTCGTATATTTCACGTAAATGTGGATTGACTGGAACTGGTAACGGCACAATGGATCCGTGGTGTTTTGCTGCATCTGGTCCAACCGCAGAAATGGCAACGGCTGCTGCCGCTGGTGCGGTTGCATCGGTTAAATCTGCGTTTTCATATATGACAAATGACCAGATATTTACATTGCTAGCATTGACTGCGGATGGTCCATTTTTGAAATCAAAAGATGACGGCGCGATTTTGTCTAATGTTGCGTTGGCAGGATATTTAAACACTATGTATGATTTGCCAATCGAAAAAACTTATACCAGTTTTGATGAAGATTCTGCAGCAGAATACCTTTCGTTATTCCAGGATATCTTTGGATATGGACTTATTAATTTGAAACGTGCGATTGCACCTGGATTTTCAATTTATTATTATGCTGATGGTAATATTGTTTCAGATTCTGGAAATAAATTCTGGGGCAATGTTTCGACAAATACAACGCGTTCTTCGACGGCGTTATCGTTGTCTGGACGTAATGCGTCGGTTAAAACATCGTTCTTTGATGTGGTTGAAAGTGCCGATGGTTCTATGTCCTTGCCACGTGTTTGGAATATGGAATTTGCATTAAATAATGATTCAAAAAGCAGCCTTTATATGGGTGATGTCTTGGCGGACTTTGCAGTCGATTCAACAAACAAACATTCAAAAACAATTGGTGATATTACATTTGATATGGCTATGTCGCCACGCGCATACACTGATAATTTTAATGGACTGGATAATTTGAAAGTTGCATTCAGTAATGAAAAGTATGATTTAGATGCAGGTTATCAACGTCATTTGACCGATGGGCAATCACGATTTGATGGCCGTGCAAATGGTGTTTTATCATTGGTATCAAACGGTATGTCCAGTGGTGCAGCATATAAATATGGCAATTTCAAAATTGGTGCGCGCGCATTTTCTGGATTGATGAGTGATGAAAATTTGTTGGAAAATGATCCGGCATTATCATCACAATATGAACCAATGCGTCTGGGACTGGCAAACGGTGGTGCGATGAATGCGGCGTATGTTGGTGAAAAATTTGATTTGAATATTTCGGTTGGTAATATGCACGAAAATCGCACAGTACTGGGCGCATTAAACGATGGGTTCTTTGCAATGAACGGGGCGGATACACAATATGTTGATGCCGTTATGAATTATAAACCGTTTGAAAAAGTGAACCTTTTTGCGCGTGCAACATTTGCAAATACAGACGCAAAATTAGGCAATGGTATGATTTCAGAGATATCAAATATTAAATCAAATTCGTTTGCGATTGGTTCGGATATATATGGATTTAATTTCACAGCGGCAATGCCTTTGGCGGTTGTTGATGGCCGGGCGGGGTATGATTATGCAGATTTATCTGTTGTTGAAAAAAACGGAAAATATACGGTTGCTGTGAACAATCCACACACCGAATACATTGATTTGTCT
>CAMOXB010000038.1 GCA_946628805.1 uncultured Pseudomonadota bacterium | reverse complement strand
GCTTTTGCGGCAATTGAAAAAAGCGAATCTGAATATCACGCAAAAGATATAGATTCTGCATTATCTGATGCATATGCGCGTGGCGAAACAGATGAATTTATAAAGCCAACGGTAATTGTTCCAACAAAATTGAACGTGCATGACGGATTTTTATTCTGTAATTATCGTTCGGATAGGGCTCGTCAAATAATGCGCAAAGTTGTTGAAAACGGTTGCCATATATTATGCTTTTCACAATATGGCGAAGGATTAGACGATGTTTGCCCTGCGCTTTTGCCAGATATTAAAACAGAAAACACTTTGGGTGATGTCTTGGCACAAAATGGAAAATCACAATTGCGAATTGCAGAAACTGAAAAATATAATCATGTTACATATTTTATGGATGCAGAACGCAATATTGATTATGAAAACGAAGAAAAAGTTTTAATACCGTCGCCCGATGTCGCGACTTTTGATATGAAGCCAGAAATGTCTGCAAATGAAATCACAGATGCACTTTTGCCACGTCTGTCGAAGTTTGATGTTGTTTTATTAAACTTTGCAAATGGCGATATGGTTGGACATACCGGAAATGAAAAGGCTGCGATTGTTGCAATGGAATCTTTGGATAAACAATTGGCAAAAATTATTCCGGCTGTGTTGGAATTAGATGGTTGCGTTTTAATTATTGCAGACCATGGAAATGCAGAACAAATGTGGGATAATGAAAACAATGTCCCATTGACATCGCATACAACAAATCCTGTGCCATTTATAATTATATCAAATCATAAATTTGTTGCACATGACGGTGGATTATGCGATGTTGCCCCAACGATATTGAAATTAGTAGGTATTGAAAAACCAATCGAAATGACCGGCGAAAGTTTAATTTGATTTACGCAGATTTATAAAAAAATCTTTTAGCATTTTTGCGGATTTTTCGGCGTATTCGTCCATTTGTATAATGTTCGGATGCCAAAGGTGTTTATCGTTTTCAAATATTTTGGCATTTGATGTAATTCCGCCGCCCTTTTCGTCTGTTGCGGCAAAATAAATATTTTGAATCCGCGCAAAAGAAATCGCCGTTGCACACATAGCGCACGGTTCCAGTGTCACATACAAATCGCACCCGTCCAGAAATTTTGCCCCCAGTTTTTTACAGGCTTTATTTATCGCGACAATTTCGGCGTGTAATGTCGGGTTTTTTGATTTTTGAACACGATTTTCGCCACGCGCGATGATTGTTCCATCACGAACAATAACTGCACCGATTGGAACATCGCCATGTTGTTGTGCTTTTTTTGCCAATAAAAATGCTTGATTCATAAAATTCATAATGTAAAGTTTATACTATGAAATCGAATTTGCAAATTATTTCTGGAAAATACAGGGGCAAGAAACTGGTTTTGCCACCTGATGCGCGTCCAACACAAAATATGGCACGCGGTGCGTTGTTTAATATGTTATATGAAATAATTGATGTTAATAAGCCGATTTCGGTTTGGGATGTGTTTGCCGGTTCAGGTGCGTTTGGTATCGAATGTTTGTCGCGTTTTAATAATCCGATGGTTGTGTTCACAGATAACGCAAATTCATCCATAGATGTTATTAAGAAGAATCTGATATCAATAAACGAACATGCAACAATTGAAAAGACCGATGCAGTCGCGGCATTGTCTAAATTCGGCGGTATTTCAGATTTGATTTTTATTGACCCGCCTTATTCAGATTTTAATTTCGGGGTTTTATTTGTGAAAAAGTTAAGCAAATTTGCAAAATCTGGGGCGATTTTAATATGGGAATTTGAAAAAACACAAAGTGCGCCGATTTTTGATGAATTTTGGGATGTTTTGAAAGATAAAACCTATGGACGTGCGCGATTTTTAATAATGCGCAAAAAATAATCATAAAAAACTTGCTTTTTTGGACATTTTGATAAATAATATACCACGCATGACACCCTTGGAGGTCATGTAAAACATAAAACAATCGCAATAAAAGGATTATAAAATGGCGATACAATTAAATGCTGAAATTCGCAAAGTTGCTGGCAAGGGGGCCGCACGTGCAGTTCGCAAGAACCAAAACATCCCTGCTGTAATTTATGGCGAAAAGAAAGAACCTGTGTCCATTGAATTGAACGGACATGAATTCAATATGTTGTTGGGACAACCGTCTTTGCGGACAAAATTGTTTGAAATTACAACTGCAAATGGCAAAGAAGATGCAATGTTGATGGATATTCAATATCATCCTGTATCTGATAAAGTTGTTCATGTTGATTTTAAACGTATCAATGTTAAAGAACCTGTTCATGTTGTTGTTCCTGTGGAAGTTATCAATGCCGATACATCCAAAGGTATCAAATTGGGCGGTGTTTTGAACTTTGCTGTTCGTAAGGTTGCTTTGATTGGTTTGGTACATGATATGCCTGAAAAAATCACAATCGATTTAACAAACGTTACAATCGGCGATACAATTCACGGTTCAGATTTGGTATTACCAAATGGTATTAAATTGGGCTTGCATATGGCAGATTTGGCGTTTGCAACAATTGGTGGTAAAATGCCAGAAGAAGCAGATGCTAAACAGGCTGCGCCTGCTGCCGCTGCACCAGCAAAGAAATAATATCAAATCGATATTGAAAATTAAACCGTCCGTTGAGGGCGGTTTTTTTTATGCAAATATTCCTTTATATATGTTATAATTATACGTGTTATTAAAAAAGGATTTATAATGTTCCGTCAATTGCGCAGATTATGCGGCCATATTGTTGCAGGTTTTATCCCAAATAAATATATGGCACATCATGTAAAACATTTGATTGAATATGGAATATTAAAAAAGATTAAAGAAAATAAACAATTGCAATCAAAAGAACAAAAAGGCAAATTCAAATACGATTTGGCGATTGTTGCAATTATGAAAAATGAAGGCCCGTATTTAAAGGAATGGATTGAATTTCATAAATTGGTCGGTGTCCAAAAATTCTATCTTTATGATAACGAAAGCGATGATAATACGCGTCAGATTCTGGATGCTTATATAAAAGATGGCACTGTTGATTATACATTTTTCCCAGGGCAAAAGATGCAATTGCCGGCGTATAATGATTGTATTGAAAAACATAAAAACGAAACAAAATGGTTGGCTGTTATTGATTTAGACGAATACATTGTTCCAACAAAAGAAGATTCGATATTGTCTTTATTAAATGAACAAAATGATAAAGTTGCCCAGATTATAATTCCGTGGGTCATTTTTGGATCAAATGGACATGAAAACAAACCGGATGGTTTAGTCCTGGAAAGTTATACAAAACGTGCACGACACAGTTGGCTTTACAAGGCAATTATAAATCCACGTTTGGTGTTTTCAATGGGCTGTCATGAACATAATGTTGCTGGCCGAACAGTCAGTATGTTAAAATCAAAAATCCGCATACATCATTATCATTGTAAATCCTGGCAAGAATATAAACAAAAAGCCGCGCGTGGCGATGCCTGGGGCGGTATGGATGCTGGACAAAAGAAATATCAACGTGAATGTTTTAATCGTCATGATTTAAACGATATTGTTGATACGACCGCATTGCGATTTGTTGAAAAATTAAAGGGAAAATAAACCAATAATATTTTTGCCCCTGCCCCCTTGAAAGTGATTTTTTGTTAACTATATTCTGTGTATCGAAAAATACTAAGGAGACTAAAAATGGCAAAAGTATTAGGTATCGATTTAGGAACAACAAATTCCGCCATGGCATTTATGGACGGAAATGATCCAAAAATTATTGAAAATTCCGAAGGTCAACGCACAACACCATCTGTTGTTGCAATTACAAATAATGGTGACCAATTGGTTGGTATCACCGCAAAAAACCAGGCGGTTACAAATCCAGAAAATACTATTTATGAAATTAAACGTTTAATGGGATTACGCTTTGATAGTGAAGCGGTTCGCGAGATTCAAAAACGCGTTCCTTATAAAATTGTTGCAGGCGATAATGGTGACGCATGGGTTGAAATCGAAGGTAAAAAATATGCCCCATCTCAGATTTCTGCAATGATTTTGGCTAAATTGAAAAAAGATGCCGAAAGTTATTTGGGCGAAACCATAACTGATGCAGTTATTACTGTTCCTGCGTATTTTAATGATTCGCAACGTCAGGCAACAAAAGATGCTGGTCGTATTGCCGGGTTAAATGTTTTGCGTATTGTTAATGAACCAACCGCCGCAGCATTGGCATATGGCTTGGATAAAAACAAAGACGGAACAATTGCT